>DATGPY010000083.1:0-10623 GCA_035304465.1 Acidimicrobiales bacterium
TGGGGGTGCACGCCGGCCAGCTCGGCCGCGACCGAGATGACGTACACCGCTCGTGTCGACTCACGACCCTCGGGTCGCATCGCTCATCACCTCTCACTCGACCCCGAGGTGGGCTCGGGGTGATCTGCCGTCGGTGGCGGCTGCCAGGGCCTCGACGGCCTTCCGCTCCTCGTCGGTCAGCCGCTGCGGCACCGCCACCTCCACGGTCACCAGCAGGTCGCCGGTGCCCTTGGTGGTCGGGACGCCCCGGCCCCGCACCCGGAAGGTCCGCCCCGAGCGGGTGCCCGGGGGGATCCGCAGCGTCACCGTGCCGCCGTCCAGCGTCGGCACCCGGACATCAGCGCCCAGCGCGGCCTCCGGGAAGGTGATCGGGACCGTGATCGTCAGGTCGCGGCCCCGCCGGCCGAAGATCGGGTGGGACCCGACCCGCACCGTGACGTACAGGTCGCCGGGCGGTCCGCCGTTGCGTCCCGGCCCACCCCGGCCCTTCAGCCGGATGCGCTGGCCGTCGGCGACGCCCGGCGGGATCCGGACCTTGACCTCGCGGGGCCGGCGCTCGACCCCCGAGCCCCGGCACGTCGGACAGGGGTCCTCGACGAGGTAGCCCTGCCCGCCGCAGCGGGGGCACGGCTGCGAGAAGCTGAAGAACCCCTGGTTCTCGTCGACGACGCCGCGACCGCCGCACCGGGGGCAGGCGTGCGGCGTCGTGCCGGGCCGGGCGCCGCTGCCGTGGCAGGTCGAGCAGACGGCGTCGCTGGTCAGGTGCAGCGTCGTGGTGATGCCCCGCACCGCGTCCTCGAAGTCGAGGTGCAGGTCGGCCTCGAGGTCCTGGCCCCGGCGCGGGCCGGTGCCCCGGGGGGCGCCGCCGGCCCGCCGGCGGCCGAACAGGCCGCCGAGCACGTCGCCGAGGTCGCCGAGGTCCTCGAAGCGGAACCCGGCGCCGGGGCCCGCGCCGGCCCCGGCGCCCCCGAACACCCCGCCCATCGGACCGAGCCGGCGGACCTCGTCGTACTCCTTGCGGCGCTCGGGGTCGCCGATGACGTCGTACGCGGCCGAGATCTCCTTGAACCGCTCCTCGGCCGCCGGATCACCGGCGTTCGCGTCCCGGTGGTACTTGCGGGAGAGCTTGCGGTAGGCGTTCTTGATCTCCTTCTGGGACGCGGTCTCGCTGACCCCGAGGATCCGGTAGTAGTCCTTCTCGAACCACTCGCGCTGCGGCGCCATCGGGCCCTGTCGTCCTTCCCCTGCGCTCAGTCGGTCACCTTGACCATCGCCGGCCGGAGGACCTGGCCGCGCCAGCGGTAGCCGGGCCGCAGCACCTCGGCGACGACGTGCTCACCGCCCTCCCCCGGCTCGTGGACGACCGCCTCGGCCTCGTTGGGGTCGAACGGCTTGCCCTCGGGGTCGATGCGCTCGAGGCCCTCCTTGCTGAGGGCGCCGTAGAGCGCCGACAGCACGGGCTCGACGGCGTCCTCGCCCTGGGCGAGCGCGGCGTCGCAGGCGTCGAGCACGGGCAGCAGGTTCTCGACGAAGCTGCCGAGGGCGCGGTTGACCGCCTCCTCCTGCCGGCGGTGGACCTGCTTGCGGTAGTTCTCGAAGTCGGCCTGGGCGCGCCGGTACGCCTCCAGGTACTGCGCCCGCTCCTCGAGCAGCATCTCGAGGTCGACCTCGACCCGCTCGGCCGCCGCCTGCAGGTCGTCGTCCTCCGACCCGCCGGCCTCGGTGGTCGCCTCCTCGCCGGCGGCCGCGTCGTCGCCGGCGCTCGGCTCGGCGTCGCCGGTCCCCGGCCGGTCGCCCTCACCGCCACCCGCGTCCGTGGCGTCGGCGGGGGGCGCGGAGCCGCCGGCCTCGGCGGCCGCCCGGTCCTCCTCGGGGACCTCGGAGGACTCGGGCGTGCCCGCCGTCCGGTCGTCGTCCGTCGGTCGGTTGGTCGGCTGGTCCGTCACTTCTCGTCCTCGTCGACGATCTCGGCGTCGACCACCTCGTCGTCGGACGGCTGGCTGGCCCCGGCGCCGCCGGTGCCGCCGCCGGCCGCGGTGCTCTCGGAGGCGGCCGCCTCGTAGAGCTTCTGGGTGAAGCTCTGGCTGGCGGCCATCAGGGCGTCGGTGGCGTTGCGGATCGCCTCGACGTCGCTGCCGGCCAGCGCACCCTTGAGGCCGCCCAGCTTGGCCTCGACCGCCGACTTCTCCTCGCCCGAGATCTTGTCGCCCTGCTCCTTGAGCAGCTTCTCGGTCTGGTAGACGAGCGTGTCGGCCTGGTTGCGGACCTCGGCCTCCTCACGGCGGCGCCGGTCCTCCTCGGCGTGGGCCTCGGCGTCCCGGACCATCCGCTCGATGTCCTCCTTGGACAGCGAGGACTGGCCGGTGATGGTCATCGACTGCTCCTTGCCGGTGGCCCGGTCCTTGGCGGACACGTGGACGATGCCGTTGGCGTCGATGTCGAAGGTGACCTCGATCTGCGGCACGCCCCGCGGGGCCGGAGGCAGGTCGACGAGCTGGAACTTGCCCAGCGTCTTGTTGAACTGGGCCATCTCGCGCTCGCCCTGCAGCACGTGGATCTCGACCGACGGCTGGTTGTCCTCGGCGGTGGTGAAGACCTCGGTGCGCTTGGTCGGGATCGTCGTGTTGCGCTCGATGAGCTTGGTCATCACGCCGCCCTTGGTCTCGATGCCGAGCGACAGGGGCGTGACGTCGAGCAGCAGGACGTCCTTGACCTCGCCCTTCAGCACGCCGGCCTGGATGGCCGCGCCGACCGCGACGACCTCGTCGGGGTTGACGCCCTTGTGCGGCTCCTTGCCGGTGAGCTCCTGGACCAGGTCCTGCACGGCGGGCATGCGGGTGGACCCGCCGACCAGGATCACGTGGTCGAGGTCGCTCTTGGACAGGCCGGCGTCCTTGATGGCCTGCTCGAAGGGGCCGCGCAGGCGCTCGAGCAGGTCGGCGGTCAGCTCCTGGAACTTGGCCCGGGTGAGGGTCTCGTCCAGGTGCAGCGGGCCCTCGTTGGTGGCGGTGATGAAGGGCAGGTTGATCTGCGTCTGCTGGACCTGCGAGAGCTCGATCTTGGCCTTCTCCGCGGCCTCCTTGAGCCGCTGCATGGCCATGTTGTCGGTCGACAGGTCGACGTTGTGGGCGGACTTGAACTGGTTGACCAGCCAGTCGATGATCCGCTGGTCCCAGTCGTCGCCGCCCAGGTGCGTGTCACCGTGGGTGGCCTTGACCTCGAAGACGCCCTCGCCGATCTCGAGGATCGACACGTCGAAGGTGCCGCCGCCGAGGTCGAACACGAGGACGGTCTGGTCGGCCCCCTCCTTGTCGAGGCCGTACGCGAGCGCCGCGGCCGTCGGCTCGTTGATGATGCGCAGCACCTCGAGCCCGGCGATCTGGCCGGCCTCCTTGGTGGCGGTGCGCTGGGCGTCGTCGAAGTAGGCGGGGACGGTGATGACCGCCTGGGTGACGGTGTCGCCCAGGTAGGCCTCGGCATCGCGCTTCAGCTTCTGCAGCGTGCGGGCCGAGATCTCCTGCGCCGTGTAGTCCTTGCCGTCGATCCCGATCGTCCACTTGGTCCCCATGTGCCGCTTCACCGAGCGGATGGTGCGGTCGGGGTTGGTGATGGCCTGGCGCTTGGCCACCTCACCGACGAGGACCTCGCCGTTCTTCGAGAAGGCGACGACCGAGGGCGTGGTGCGCGAGCCCTCGGCGTTGGGGATGACGACGGGGTCGCCCGCCTCGAGGACGGCGACGACGGAGTTGGTCGTGCCGAGGTCGATGCCGACAGCCTTGGGCATGGGAAGGGCCTCCGTGGGGGTACTGGTCGGTTGGGGAGATCTTCCTTGAGCTGGGCCCACGATAAAAGTTGAGTGTGGTGTTCGCAACTTTTGCCCCACGGTCGGGTCCGCCGCCGCACCGGCACCGACGAGGTCCCCGGGGGGCGCTCGGCGGCGCACGGCGGCACGGGCCGCACTAGCGTGACCGGCGATGACCACGCCTGGGGGAGCGTCGCCCGGGGGCGCGCCGGCGGCCACCGCCCCGGGGCCGGGTGCCGTGCCGCCCGGCGGTCCGGGGCGCTCCGCGCCCGCCGAGCGCGCGCCCCGGCGAGCGGCCGCGGGTGCCGCGGGCATCGGCGACCGGGCGCTCGCCGCGCTCACCGCGGCGCTCACGCTCCCGATCCTGTGGATGGGCTACGGGACCGACATCGACGTCCCCGACGTGCTCCGGGCGGGTGAGAGCATCCGCCGGGGCGACTACGTGCCGTCGCGCCCACCCGGCGTCCCCGTCTTCGAGGCGGTCGTCGCCGCCCTCGACCCGATCGGCGGCCACCTGCTGATCAACCTGGCCACGGCCGTGGCGGGCGGGGCGACCGTCCTCGGGATCGCCCGGCTGGTGCGGGGTTGGGGCCACGCCAACGGCGACCTCCTGGCGGTCGCCTTCCTCGTGTCGCCGGCCACGCTCATCGCCGCCACCTCGACCGCCGACTTCGTGTGGGCGACGGCGTTCCTCGTGTGGGGCGCGATCTGGCTCGGGCGCGACCGACCCGTGCCCGCCGGGGTGCTGCTCGCCCTCGCCGTCGGCACCCGGCTGTCGTCGGTCCTGCTCGTGGCCGCGGTGCTGCTCGCCGACGGCTGGGACCCGGCGCACCGCCGCCGCGGCGTGCGGGCCGCGCTGGTGGCGGTGCCGCTCGGCGCGCTCCTCTACGTCCCCTCGTGGCTGGCCTACGACCGCTCGGCCGCCTTCCTCGACACCGCCGAGGGCTGGCGGGGCGTGGCCAACAACCTGGGGCGCTTCGCCTACAAGAACTACGCCACCGCCGGGCCGGCGCTGCTGGTCGTCGTCGCCGTCGCCGCGCCCGCGCTGGTGGCGGCGCTGCGCCGGTGGGGGGACGACCCGCTGCTGCGGCTGGGCGTCGGTGCCTTCGCCGTGAGCGAAGGCCTCTTCTTCGTGCTGCCCTGGAAGTACAACCACCTGCTGCCCGCGCTGTTGGGGTTGCTGCTGTGGCTGGGCGCGACCCGGCGCAACCGGCGGCGGTACCTGTGGGTCCTGGTGGCGGCGGTGGCCGTCAACGGGGTGGTGGCCTTCCGGCCCCTCGCCCCCGACGAGCCCGAGGTCGCCCGCGCCGGCCGCTGGGACCCGGCGCTGGTGCCCGGGCTGCTCGTCAACGACATCGGCTGCCGGCTCGACGCCATGCACCACGACCCGCCGCCCTACAACCGGGTGGCCTGGCCCTGCACGCTCAAGCCGATGCGGGGCGCGCACGACGACCCGGCGGACGGCGACCGCGGCTGAGCCGGCCGGCGGTCGGTCGGGGGTCAGCCGGTGGGGACGCCGGTCGCGGCGAGGAAGTTGCGCAGCAGGTCGTGGCCGCGGGCGGTGAGCACCGACTCGGGGTGGAACTGCACGCCCTCGACGCCGAGCTCGCGGTGGCGCAGGCCCATGACCACGCCGTCGTCGGTCCAGGCGGTCACCTCGAGCACCTCGGGCAGCGTGTCGCGGTCGACGACGAGGCTGTGGTAGCGGGTCGCCTCGAACGGCGACGGCAGCCCGGCGAACACGCCGACGCCGTCGTGGTGGACGAGCGACGTCTTGCCGTGCATGACCTCCGGCGCCCGCACGACCCGCCCGCCGTAGACCTGCCCGATGCACTGGTGGCCGAGGCAGACGCCGAGCACCGGGCGCCGGCCGGCGAAGTGCTCGACGACCGCGTTCGACACGCCCGCGTCCTCCGGACGCCCGGGGCCGGGCGAGATCAGCACCGCGTCGGTGTCGAGCTCGACGATCTGCTCCAGCGTCAGCGCGTCGGACCGGTGCACCAGCGGCTCGGCCCCCAGCTCGCCCAGGTACTGGACGAGGTTGTAGACGAAGCTGTCGTAGTTGTCGATGACCAGGACCCGCGGCGCCACGGCGGCGAGGCTACCGGGCGCCGCGGCCGCCACGGCAGCCCGATCCCCGGACCGGGCGCACCGGTCAGTAGGGCTTGGTGAGGAACCGCCGGACGTTGCGGGGGGTGACCTTCCGGGCCAGCCGCCACAGCCCCCGGCGGGCGTCGGACCGGTTGCGCCGGACGCTGAGGTCGATCAGCTCGGCGACGTCGGGGTCGTCGCCGTGGCGCTCGCGGCACTCGACGGCGACGTCGAGGGCGTAGGGGTGGTTGCCCGAGGCGAACGCGCAGGCCCACAGGCGCAGGTAGTCCTCCCGCGGCGCACCGGCCTCGTCGAGCCACGAGAGCGTGCGCAGGTAGCGGGGCCCGACGGCCACCGGGCTGGGCTTGAGCGCGAACTCCAGGCGCCGCCGGTCGAGCTTGGTCCGCGGCCGCAGCGTCGCCTCGCAGGTCCCGGCCCGCAGCCGCACCGCCTCGGTGAGCTCGAGGTCGGCGAGCCAGAACCCCCGCTCGACCATCCAGCGGTGCAGCTCGCCGAAGGTGTCCTCGCCCTCGTAGTAGGGGTCGATCCCGGGCTCGGCGTCCACCGCCATGACGGTGGCGAGGAGCGGCTCGTCGAGGCTCGCGAGCAGACGGAGGTCGGTGCCCTGGGTGTCGAGCTTCAGCCAGTCGACGCGGTCCAACCCGGCGTCGGCCAGGGCCCGGCCGAGCGTCGTGGCCGGCACCTCGACCTCGCGCACGACGCCGAACCGGTAGGCGTGCAGCCACGGGGCCGCCGCGTCCTCGAGCGGGCGCAGGGTGCTCGACGCGGTGGGGTTGGCGGTGAGGAAGAAGCGAGCCGTCGTGCGGTCGGGCTCGGCGACCACCGCCTTGTCGACGATCACGCGCCGGCCGCGCTCGCTCGCCTCGGTGTGCAGCTCGCGCCGGTCGGGGTCGAAGCCCACGTAGGTCGCGTGGCCGAGCAGGGGGCGGAAGGCGCGGAACGGCTCGAGCGACGCGCCGACGTCGACCAGCGTCAGCGAGACGCCGGCCCGGTCCAGCACGGCCAGCGCCCGGTCCATGGTCGTCACGATGCCCCTCCCCGCCGTCGCCCGGCCATGGGCGGCGACTGTAACCGGGCGCCGGCCGGCGGGACCGGGCCGGCTCCGGCGGCGCCGCGCGCCGCCGAGCGGCTCGGGGCCGGGCGGGCGGGCCGTCAGGCCGGGGCGACGGCCGGGGCGGGCTCGGCGCCGGCGTGGGCGACGACCTCGACCGGCATGTCGAGCGCCTCGGACAGCAGGGCGCTGCGGGCGTTGGCCGCGTAGAGCTCGAGCGACACGTCCTGACCGTCGGCGGGCACCGCCTCGACGACCAGCCGGCCGCGGTCGGTACGGGCGCCCACCTCGGCGACCCGGGCGCCGTGGTTGCGGTCGAGGCCGACGGCCACCCGGAGCAGGCCGGCGAGCACCCGCACCCGGCGCTGGTCCTCGGCGCCGAGCGCGGCGAACTCCGGGTGCTTGCGCTTCGGGTGCGACTTGCGGTGGTAGCGGGCGACGAGGGCGATGAGCTCGATCTCGTGGTCGGTGAAGCCGAGCAGCACCTCGCTGTTGCGGATCACGTAGTAGCTGTGCTTGTGGTGCCCGGCGTGCGACACGAACAGGCCGACGTTGGCGAGCAGCGCCGCCGCGTGGAGCACCACGCGGCTGTCGTCGCCCAGGCCGTGCAGCTCGGCGGTGGCGTCGAACAGCTGCAGGGCCAGCTCGGCGACCTGGGCCGAGTGCGCCGGGTCCTCGTCCATGCGCCCGGCGAGCTGCAGCACGCTGCGGCGCCGCAGGTCCGACAGGTGGTGGAGCGAACCGCCGTGCTGCCGTCGCCAGGTGTCGAGCAGCACACCCTCCCGCAGGGCGTTGGACGAGAAGGTGACCTCGCCGATGTCGAGGACGTGCATCACCTGCTCGAGGACCAGCGCGCCGCCGAGGATGATGTCGGCCCGGCGGGCGTCGAGCCCGGGGATGCGCAGCCGCTCCTTCACCGTCGACGCCTTCACCAGCCGGCGCACGACGCCGTCGACGTCGTCCCGGGAGACGGTCATGGCGTTGAGCGTCCGGGGCGCGGGGCGGCCGTCGCGGGCCGCGGCCCGGGCGGCGGCCATGGCGAGGACGGACTCGATGGTGCCGGACGACCCGACGAAGACGTCGAACCCGGCCCGCCGCAGCTGGGGCACGACCGGGGCCAGCAGCGCCTGCACGTCGCGCCGGCAGGCCTCGACCGCCTTCTTCGACGCCTTGCCCTCGGGGAAGTGGCGCCGGGTCAGGCGGATGGCGCCCATCTTCAGGCTGCGCGAGGTCACGACGTCGGTCCCGGCGCCGACGACGAGCTCGGTCGAGCCCCCGCCGATGTCGCACACCAGCGCCCGGCGGTCGTAGACCGGCACGGCCCGCAGGACGCCGAGGTGGATCAGCCGGGCCTCCTCGAACCCGGAGATGACCTCGACGTCGACGCCGACGTCCCGGGCCCGGTCGAGGAACTCGGCCCGGTTCTCGGCCTCGCGGACGGCGGAGGTGGCCACCGCCCGGACCGGCGCGCCGTGGATGGCCGCCACCTGGGCGAACCGGCGGAGCGCGTCGATGCCCCGGTCGACGGCGTCGGCGTCGAGGCGCTTCATGTCGCCGGCGGACGACCCGAGCCGCACCATCTCGCGCTCGCTCTCGAGCACGTCGAGGCGGTCGTCGTCGACGCGGGCCACCACGAGGTGCACCGAGTTGGTGCCGATGTCGATGGCCGCGAGCGTGGCGCTCACGCCCTCCACTCTCGCGGCTCGGCGGCCGGAAGGCGACGACCCCGCGGCGTCTAACCTCGTCGCCATGGCCAAGCCTGCCAAGCGCCGCGTCAAGGGCGGCGGCCGCGTGACGCCGAAGAAGCGGCCGGCGCGGACCGACACGCCCACCTCGTCGGGCCGCTACACGCCGCCGATCCCCCGCGAGCAGCGCTCCAGCCCGACGTGGGTGCCGGTGACGATGTTCTCGCTCCTCGTCTTCGGCCTGGTGGTCATCTTCCTGAACTACCTGGACGTCCTGCCCGGCGGGATGAGCAACGCCTATCTCGGCGTCGGCCTGCTGGCCATCTGCGGGGGGATCGTCACCGCCACGCAATATCGCTGAGCAGCTGCTCACCGTGGCCAAAGGCGCGCGATCCCGTGACGAAGATGTGACCGAAGTTACACCGATGTTACGCGTCCCCAGGCTTGTCCACAGGGTGTGAGAAACCTGGCGCCGGTGGTGCCGCGGCGAACGGCGCGTCGACGGCGAGCGGTCAGTCGCTCACCGAGACCAGGTCCATGTCCTCCATGCAGTGCCGCGGCGGCTCGGGGTCCTCGGCGTTGGCGGTCGTCATCCGCACCTCGGTGCCGCACAGCGAGCACCGGTACAACAGGCGGACCTTGCGCAGCTCGCCGGGCGGCGGGGGCTCGGGTGGCGGCGTCGCCAGGCCGCCGAGCACCGCGAACCCGGCCTTGAGGATGACCCAACCGGCCGCCACCGCCAGGACGACGGCCAGCGGGCTGGCCCGGGTGACGACCCAGGCGAGGACGCCCGCGACGGCCAGGGTGGCCAGGGTCGGCCACGAGATCCTCGGGCGTCGGCGGGCGTCGGGCACGCGGCCATCGTAGGGCGGGCCGGGCGGCGGGCCGCACCTGCCACCCGACCCGCGGCCGCCTCAGGCCGCCATGTTCTCGGTGGGGACGAAGGGCCGGCAGGCCTGGCCGCGCAGGCCCGGGCACGGCGCCGGCTCCACCGCCGGCACCTCGATGCCGTGGAGGCGCGACAGCACCAGCGCCGAGGGCCGGGACGCGTCCCGGGCCACCCGGTGGGTCGGCACGGTGCCGTCGTCCGGGTTGGCGAACTCCCAGGTGGCGTGGTTGCGGCCCGGCGTGGCGATGCTCAGGCGGAGCTGGGAGCCAGCCCGGAAGGCGTGGGCGAACGAGGGGATCTCGATGCGGGCCCGGACGAACCGGCCGGGCGTCAGCGGCTGGTAGGCGTCCTCGGTGAAGCGGTGGACGACCTCGAGGCCCTCGCTGCGGCGACGGTCCTCGGCCCGGTGGCCGATGTCGAGCCACCCGTTCTGCACCAGGTACTCGGTGCCGTCGGGCCGCACCTCGGACACCGACACCTGGACGTGCACGTCGGTGGCGTCGGACGCGACGTACAGGTCGGCGATGCCGGGCCCGGCGAAGACCGTGTCCTCCTCGAACGGCGCGGTCAGGTACGACAGCTCCTCGCCGTCCTCGAAGCGCGTCCACTCCATGCCGTCCCAGAGACGGGCCATCAGCGGGTAGCGGCCGGTCCCGCCGAACAGCGTCGAGTCCCCGGCCTCGGGGTCGAAGCGGAAGCCGTCGGTGCCCCCGCTGCGCCCGCGGGGCCGCTCGGTCGTCAGGGTCTCGTCGGGGCCGAGGTAGAAGGTCGTGGCCTCGGCGGCCGGCGGCGGCCAGGTGTCGAAGGTCAGCTCGAAGGTCCCGCCGGGCTCGCCGACCTCGTTGGCACCGATGCCGCTCTCGAACACCACCCGCACCGGGTCCTCGGCCTCGTAGGCGGCCCGGGCCGCCTCGAGGTCGTCGCCGAGGTGGGCGAAGCGGTCCGGCGGCAGCTCGACGTCCGCGAGGTCGAACTGGTCGGCCAGGATCGGCGGCAGCGCCGCCCGCAGCAGCGGGTGCAGCCGCGGCACCCGGTCGGCGACGTACAGCTCGAGGAACTCGAACCAGGACATGACGTTGGCCGG
>DATGPY010000084.1:0-8208 GCA_035304465.1 Acidimicrobiales bacterium
TCAGCTTGGCGGCCTCGACCCAGGCCCGGGCCTGCTCCTCGGACAGCCCGTCGACCGGGTCGACCCAGATCTTGGCGATGGCGTCCGGGTCCTCGGCGGCCACGGCCTCGATGTCGACGCCACCCTTGGCCGAGAGCATGCCGAGGTGCTTCTTGGCGGAGCGGTCGAGCGTGAAGCTCGCGTAGTACTCCTCGGCGATGTCGGAGGCCTTCTCAATCCAGAGCAGCTCGACCGTGTGGCCCTTGATGTCCATCCCGAGGATGTTCTGGGCGTGGGTGCGGGTCTCCTCGGCGTCGCCGGCGAGCTTGATGCCGCCCGCCTTGCCGCGGCCGCCCACCTGCACCTGCGCCTTGACCACGACCGGGTAGCCGATGCGCTCGGCGGCGGCGACCGCCTCGTCGACCGTGGAGACGACCTCGCCGGGGCTCACCGGGATGCCGTAGCGGGCGAAGAACTGCTTGCCTTGGTATTCGAACAGGTCCAAGGGCTTGGCTCCTGTGCTGGTCCGATGGCGCCGGTTCGTTGTGAGGTGCGCCGGGTGGCGATACTACGGGCGTGGCCCTGAGACCTCCCAAGTCCCGGCTGTGAGCCCCGTCGAGCAGAGCCGCCGCCACGCCGGCCGGGCGCTGGCCGTGGCGGGGGCCGGGGTGGTCATCGCGCTGCTGATCGCCTTCGCCGTGGCCCGGCTGGCCAGCCAGGGCCGGGTCGAGGTGCGGCTGGGGTCGGACACCTTCGCCGAGCAGAAGGCGGAGGACGCGGCCGAGGAGATCGCGGCACGGGGACCGATCCTCTACCCCGACGCGGCCGGCGGCGACCGTGACATCTACCTGCAGCACCTGGGCGACGACCCCGACGAGGGCTGGGTCGCCATCGGCGCCCGGCCGCCGGGCGTGCCCCGGTCCTGCAGCGTCCGCTGGGACCCCGACGACGAGGTGTTCGTGCTGCTCGACGAGCGCGGCGAGGTCACCGGCGAGTGCGACGGACGGGAGTTCCCCGCCGACGGCACCGGGCTGCCCAGCTACCCGGTCCGCGTCGACGACGACGGCATGCTGGACGTCGACCTCAACGCCGCGCAGCGGGCGACGAGCACGACCGGCGGCTGACGCCGGCCCGACCGACGGCGGCCGCGCCCTCCTGGTCAGTAGACCCAGACCGGCGTGCCGATCTCGGCCACGCCGCTGGCCCACAGCATGTCCATCGCCGCGTTGGTCACCCGGGCGCAGCCGTGCGACGCGGGCTGCGCCGGGATGCTGCCCGACCCGTGGATGGCGATGCCGCCGTTGAAGTACTTGGGCCGGTAGAGGGTGCCGAGCGGCGCCTCCCGCAGGCCGTCGATCTCGCGCTGGATCGTGAAGTGGCCGGGGGGCGTGACGGCCCGGGCCGTGCCGCCGGTCGAGCTGGTGTAGGCCTCGCCGTTGCCGGTGGAGGTGTTGATGGCCCAGCTGACGCGGCCGTCCTCGACGACGAACAGCACCTGGCGGTCGAGGTCGATCTCCAGGCCGTGCGAGCCCCGGGGCGTCGGGCGGGACGCGGTGGCCAGCGCCTGCTGGGTCACGGGCCCGGCGACGCCGTCGCGGCCCAGGCCCTCGACCTTCTGGAAGGCCATGACCGCCTGCCGGGTGAGCTGGCCGTAGGTGCCGTCGGGCTCGCCGAGCCAGTACCCGAGCTCGACCAGGCGCTCCTGGAGGGCGAGCACCGAGTCGCCGCTCTCGCCCAGCTCGAGCGTGCCGTCGTCGGCCGGGTCGGGCGGCGCCGTTGTCGTCGTCGTCGGCGGCGCGGTCGTGGTGGTCGGCTCGGTCGTGGTCGTCGTCGGGGCGGTCGTGGTGGTCGTGGGGGCCTCGGTGCTCGTCGTGGTCGGGGCGGTGGTGGTGGGGCCGGCGCCGCCGGTCGCGGTCTCGTCGCCGGACCCCGACAGCAGCGAGACCGCGGCGACGCCGGCCACCGCGACGACCATCACCACGACGACGGCCAGCAGGCCGCGCCGCGACCGCAGCGCGGCACGCCGGCCACGGGGAACCGCGTGCCGGGGGGCGGGGTCCTGCTCGCTCACTTCGCTTCTACTCCTCCGCAGGCGTGGCAGCGTCGTCGGGGGGTGACCGTCGCCGTCAGCCCGCGATGTCCGCCGGGGGCCGACGGCGACGGTCACCATTCAGACGTCCGACCCCTCCTTCCGGATGACACCACCGGGCGATCGATCGCGAACCGCGACAAAGCGCTGCGGAGAGTACCCGTCGTGCCGCGTTTCGTGGGGTCGCCGGCGGACTAGATCTTCTCGAGCGGCGCCCAGGAGAGCAGCAGCCGCTTCTCCCCCACGTCCCGGAACCGCACGAGCGCCTCGGTCTTGTCGCCGCTGCCGCTCAGGTCGAGGATGACGCCCTCGCCGAAGGTCTTGTGGCGCACGTCGTCGCCCACCTTCAGCCCCAGGCTCTCGGCCCCGCTGCGCTGCGGGCGCCGGGCCTCCAGCGCCCGCTCGACGATGCGGTCGCGACCGGCCGCCACCCGCAGCCCCCGGTCGCCGGTCCCGGCGGAGGACCGCCACCCGCCGCCGTAGGTGCGGCCGCGGCGGCTGGCACGGCGGTGCCCCTCGACGTCGTGCACGAGCTCGGACGGGATCTCGTCGAGGAACCGGCTGGGCGGGTTGTACTGCGTGCCGCCGAACAGCGTGCGGCTCCAGGCGTGGGTGAGGTAGAGCCGGCGACGGGCCCGGGTGATGCCGACGTACGCGAGCCGGCGCTCCTCCTCGAGCTGGTCGGGCTCGGTGAGCGAGCGGAGGTGCGGGAACACCCCGTCCTCGAGCCCCATCATGAAGACGACGGGGAACTCGAGGCCCTTGGCCGAGTGCAGGGTCATGAGCACGACCGACGTCGTGTCGTCGTCGAGCGAGTCGACGTCGCTGACCAGGCTGATCTGCTCGAGGAACTCGTCGACCGTGGCGACCTCGTGGGCGGCGCCGACCAGTTCCGCCAGGTTCTCCAGCCGGCCCTCCGCCTCGATCGAGCGGTCGGCCTCGAGCTGCTCCAGGTAGCCCGAGCGCTCCAGCACGCGCTCGAGCACCGGTCCGGGGCCACTCGGCACCAGGTCGGCGGCGTCGTCGAGCAGGGCGAGGAAGCTCTCGATGCCCCGGCGGGCCTTGCCGCCCACGCCGGCGTCCTCGGCCCTCCGCAGGGCCTCGACGAACGACAGCCCCCGGGCGGTGGCGTAGGCGTCGATCCGGCCGATGGTGGTGTCGCCCACGCCCCGCTTGGGCTCGTTGACGACCCGCTTGATCGACACCTCGTCGGCCGGGTTGACGACCGCCCGCAGGTAGGCGATGGCGTCCTTGATCTCCTTGCGGTCGTAGAACCGGGTGCCGCCGACGACCTTGTAGGGGATGTCGGCGCGCATGAGCTGCTCCTCGAGCACGCGGCTCTGCGCGTTGGTGCGGTAGAAGACGGCGATGTCGCCCCACCGGAGCGGGCCGCCCTCGCCGCCCTCGACCTCGTCGCGGTCGTGCAGCCGGGCGATCTCCCGGGTGATCCACTGCGCCTCGTCGACCTCGTCGTCGGCGTGGTAGCGCACGATCGGGTCGCCCTTGCCCCTGTCGGTCCACAGCTCCTTGGGCTTGCGGCCGACGTTGTGGGCGATGACCGCGTTGGCCGCGTCGAGGATGGTCTGCGTCGACCGGTAGTTCTGCTCGAGAAGGATGACCGTCGTGTCGGGGAACGCCGACTCGAAGTCGACGATGTTGCGCATGTCGGCGCCCCGGAAGGCGTAGATCGACTGGTCCTGGTCGCCGACGACCGCCACGTTGCGGTGGTCGGCGGCGAGCAGCAGGACGATGTCGTTCTGCACCCGGTTGGTGTCCTGGTACTCGTCGACCAGGATGTGCCGGAACCGGCGCTGGTAGTGCTGCAGCACGTCGGGGTGCTCGCGCAGCAGCCGCAGCGCCTGGCCGAGCAGGTCGTCGAAGTCCATCGACCCGGCCCGCTGGAGGCGCTGCTGGTACTCGGTGAAGACCTCGGCGATCTTGCGCTCGAACAGGTTGCCGGCCCGCTGGGCGTAGACCTCGGCATCGAGGCCCTCGTTCTTGGCCGCGCTGATGGCGGCGTGCACCGACCGCGGCGGGAACCGCTTCGTGTCGAGCCCCAGGTCGCGGATGACGTAGCCCGTCAGCCGGACGGCGTCGGCCTGGTCGTAGATCGAGAAGTTGCGCGGGTAGCCGAGCCGGTCGGCGTCGCGCCGCAGGATGCGCACGCAGGCCGAGTGGAAGGTCGACACCCACATCTTCTCGGCGACCGGGCCGACCAGGGCCGCCACCCGGGACTTCATCTCGTCGGCGGCCTTGTTGGTGAAGGTGATCGCCAGGATCTCGAAGGGGCTGACCCCGCGCACCTCGATGAGGTGGGCGATCCGGTGGGTGAGGACCCGGGTCTTGCCCGAGCCGGCGCCGGCCACGACGAGGAGCGGTCCCCCGTCGTGGGTGACGGCGTCGGCCTGGACCGGGTTGAGCCCGGCGAGCAGGTCGACCTCGGCGCCGGACCGGGGCGCCTCGGGGGCGCCGTCGGCGCCGGCGGGCGCGTCGGCGGTGTGGGACAGGGAGCGGACGTCGGGCTCGGCCATCGGTGCGGCCATCGTAGGGGCGGACGCCGACAGCCCGTGACCCCCGGCCCCGGCGGCGCCGCGGCCTGCGATGCTGGGGGCGTGACGGTCGAGCGGATCCCCTACGACGAGTTCTCGATGTTCCACGAGAACGCGGCCGAGTTCGGGCTGCCCTACGACGGGCCGCCGGCGGTCCGGCGCGAGTTCGTCGAGGTCGACCCGGGCCGCCGGCTGAGCGCGCTCGTCTGGGGCACCTCGAGCCCGGAGCTGGTCCTCGTGCACGGCGGCGCCCAGAACGCCCACACGTGGGACACGGTCGCGCTGGCGCTCGACCGGCCGCTGGTGGCGGTCGACCTGCCGGGCCACGGCCACTCCGACGGCGGGCGCGGCGACGTGCTCGACCCGGACGCGAACGCCCGGGACGTCGCGGTCGTCGTGCGGGAGCTGGCCCCCGAGGCGCGGGTCGTGGTCGGCATGTCGCTCGGCGGCCTGACCGCCCTCGCCCTCTCCCGGCTGGCGCCCGAGCTCGTGCGCTCGCTCGTCCTCGTCGACGTCACGCCGGGCGTCGACCGCCGGAAGGCGGCGAGCGTCATCGCCTTCGTCGACGGCCCGGAGAGCTTCGACAGCTTCGAGGAGGTGCTGACCCGGACGAAGGCCTTCAACCCCACCCGGTCCGAGTCGTCGCTGCGCCGGGGGATCCTCCACAACGCCGTCCAGCGCGAGGACGGCACCTGGGTGTGGCGCCACGCCCGCCACCGGCGGCCCCGCGGCGAGGGCCGGCCCGCGGCGCTGCGCGCCGGCCACCTGTGGGACGACGTGTCCGCGCTCGCCGCGCCGCTGATGCTGGTGCGGGGCACGCTGCCGCAGTCGGTGGTCGACGACGAGGACGAGGCGGAGCTGCGGCGCCGCCGCCCCGACGCCCGGGTCGAGCGGGTCGAGGGGGCCGGCCACAGCGTCCAGGGCGACCGGCCCGTCGAGCTCGCCCGCCTGATCGAGGACTTCCTCGCCACCTCGGGCTGACCGGCGCCGGGGCCTCCGGGCGCGCGCCGGACGCCGCAGGCCGGCACCCGGCTCAGCCGGCCAGCACCACGTCGACCACCGCCGGGTCCACCAGGCCGGCCGCCGCGAAGCGTCGGGCGATCCCGGCGGCCCGGGCGTCGCGCTCGACCATGCGGCGCCCCAGCGCCGCGGCGTCGGCGGTGCGCCCGGCGGCGGCCAGCACGATCGCCCGCCACAGCAGGGCGTCGACGTCGTCGCCGTCCGCGGGCGGCGGCAGCCGGTCGAGGGCCCCGCCCGTCCGCCCGTCGAGGGCCAGCTCGAAGGCGGCGACCGTCTCGTGGTAGCGCTCGTTGGTGTCGACCAGGCGGCGCAGGCGCCCGAGCGGGTCGGGGTCGTCGTCGACCCGGAGGTCGGTGACCCGGTCGCGCCACGGCCGGCCGCTGCGGGTCGCCCGGACGACGAGGATCGCCGCGGAGCGGCGGCCCCGCTCGTCGCCACCGGCGGCCTCGGCCGCCTCCAGCGCGGCCATCAGCCGGTGCGGCAGCCAGCCCCGGGACCGCTCGAAGGCCTCGACCATGGCCTCCCACACCCTGGGGCCCCGCACGAGGTTGCCCAGCGCCGCGCACCCCTCCCCCACGACGTGGCCGGCGGCGCCGACGCACGCGTCGCCGGTGTAGACGGCGACGTCGCCGTCGCGGTCGAGCATGCCGACCTGGCGGCGCTCGGGGTGGGGGTCGACGCTGCGCAGCGCCCGGAGCGCCTCGTGGACGGTGAGGCCGGCTCGGAGCGCGTCCAGCCCGAGGTCGCCGTACATCGGCTCGCCCGTCGACTGGGTGGCGATCACGCCGTGGCCGGCGGCCGCCCAGGGCACGCTCGAGCCGACCGCCAGCGCCTGGGACTGCGTCGCCACGCCCATGAGCCCGGTGTCGGGGTCGCGGGCGATGATCGAGTACGTCATGGCGCGACGGTACGGCGCGGGCGGGGCGCCGGCCGGGGACGGTGCCGCGGGGCGGCGGCCGGTCCGGCTACGCCGAGGTGGCGACGGCCCGCTCGGCGCCGGGCTCGGGGGCGGGGGCCGGGTTGCCGAAGCGCATCACGCCGTCGTCGACCGCCCCGAGGCGCATGGCCCGGTAGTCGCGCAGGTAGCTCTGGTAGACCCGCCAGGGGAAGCGGCTGCCCTGCTTGGGGAAGCGGTCCTGCGCCCGCAGGATGTAGCCCGAGCTCAGCCCGAGCAGCGGCCGGCGCTCGACGGCGGGGTCGTCGTTGACCGGCGTGCACTGCCGGTTGCCGGTCTCCCGCATGTGCTTCAGCAGCCGGGTGACGTAGCGGCAGGTGAGCTCGGTCTTCAGCGTCCAGGAGGCGTTGGTGTACCCGACCGCGGCGGCCAGGTTGGGCACGCCCTCGATGGCCATGCCCTTGTAGACGAGGCGGTCGGCGGGGTCGACCTCCTCGCCGTCGACGACCAGCTGGATGCCGCCGAGGAACAGCAGCTCCAGGCCGGTTGCGGTGACGACGACGTCGGCCTCCAGCTCGCCGCCGGACCGCAGGCGGATGCCCGTCTCGGTGAAGGTGTCGATGTGGTCGGTCACCACCGAGGCCCGCCCCTCGCGGATGGCCCGGAACAGGTCGCCGTCCCGCACGAGGCAGAGCCGCTGGTCCCAGGGGTCGTAGCGGGGCGTGAAGTGGGGGTCGACGTCGAAGCCGGGCGGCAGCGCCCGCTCCAGCTGCTTGCGCAGCATCTTCTTGACCAGCTCGGGCCGTCGCCGGCTGAGGTGGTAGAAGCCCTGGGTGGTCAGCGCCTTGTACCAGCGGTTGACAGTGCTGGCCGCCCGGCGGGGCAGGACGCGGCGCACCAGCGCGGCGAGGGGGTCCTCGCCCGGCAGCGAGGTGACGTAGGTGGGCGACCGCTGCAGCATCACCACGTGGTCGGCCGCCTCGGCCAGCGCGGGCACCAACGTGATCGCCGTCGCCCCGCTGCCGATGACCACGACCCGCTTGCCACCGACGTCGAGGTCCTCGGGCCAGTGCTGCGGGTGGACGAGCGTGCCCTGGAAGCGGTCGGCCCCGGGGAACTCGGGCTCGTAGCCCCGGTCGTAGCGGTAGTAGCCGCTGCAGGAGAACAGGAAGCCGCAGGTCAGCTCCACGGTCTCGCCGGTGTCGGTGCGCTGGGCGGTGACGTGCCAGCGGGCCTCGGGCGTCGACCACTCGGCCCGCACCACCCGGTGGTGGAAGCGGATGTGGCGGTCGATGCCCTCGGCCGCGGCCGTCTCGCGGATGTAGCGCAGGATCGCCGGGCCGTCCGCGATGGCGGTGTCGCTGTCCCACGGGCGGAACGAGTAGCCCAGCGTGTACATGTCCGAGTCGGACCGGATGCCGGGGTAGCGGAACAGGTCCCAGGTGCCGCCGATGGCGTCGCGGGCCTCGAGGATGGCGTAGCGGACCCACGGGCACTCGGCCTGCAGGTAGTGGCCGGCGGCGACACCGGACAGCCCGGCGCCGACGACGAGGACGTCGAGGTGTTCAGGCACGGGGGGCATCCTCTCAGGCGGCGGGGCTCGACGCCCCGACGAGCTTGTCGTTCAGCCGCCCCTCGTCGCCGAACAGCTCGGCCCGCCAGCGGGCCAGCAGCTC
>DATGPY010000085.1:0-15673 GCA_035304465.1 Acidimicrobiales bacterium
ACAAGCTCGCCATCCAGATGCTGAACGACCGTGTGCTCGTGCGCCTCGACAACCCGGACGGGGAGCGCAAGTCGAAGGGGGGCATCCTCATCCCCGCGACCGCGCAGATCTCCCGGCGCCTGGCCTGGGGCGAGGTGGTCGCCGTCGGCCCCAACGTGCGGGCGATGCAGGTCGGCGACCACGTGCTGTTCAACCCGGAGGACCGCTACGAGGTCGAGGTCCGGGGCGCCGACTACATCATCCTGCGCGAGCGCGACGTCCACGCCGTGGCCGCCAGCCGCCTCGCCGAGGCGTCGACGGGCCTGTACCTGTAGGCCGGAAGCGAGTTCCGGCCCACCCGGGGCGGGCCGTAGCATGGGCGGGTGACCAGCGCGCCGACCCCCATCCCCGTCGTCGACGAGCAGCTCGAACGCATCCGGTTCGACGAGCGCGGCCTGGTCCCGGCGATCGTCCAGGACGCCACCACCCGCGAGGTGCTGATGATGGCGTGGATGAACGCCGAGACCCTGCGGCTGACGCTGCAGGAGGGCCGCACGGTGTTCTGGAGCCGCAGCCGCCAGGAGGTGTGGCGGAAGGGCGAGACGTCGGGCGAGGTCCAGCTCGTGCGCAGCGCCCACTACGACTGCGACGGCGACACCCTGCTCTTCCTCGTCGACCAGCAGGGCGGCGGCGCGTGCCACACGGGCAACCGCACGTGCTTCTTCCGGGCCTTCGGGCCCGACGGCGACTGAGCGCGGCCGTGGTCCGGCCGTCGCTCGACGAGTTCCGGTCGCTCGCCCGCACGCACACGGTCATCCCGGTCTGGCGCGAGCTGCTGGCCGACCTCACCACACCCGTCGCCGCCTACCTCCGCCTCGTGGGCGACGGCCACGGCTTCCTGCTCGAGTCGGTCGAGCACGGCGAGTCCCGGTGGAGCCGCTGGAGCTTCGTCGGCCGCAACCCGCTGGCCACGCTGACCGCCCGAGGGCTCGACGTCGAGGTCGCCGGGACGGTGCCGCCGTCGGTGCCCCGCGACCGCGGCATCCTCGCCGCGCTCGAGGCCCTGCTCGGGGCCTGGCACGCGCCGTCGCTGCCCGACCTGCCGCCGCTGCACGGCGGCGTGCTCGGCTACCTCGGCTACGACGTCGTCCGCGAGGTCGAGCACCTGCCCGACGTGCCGGCCGACGACCTCGGCCACCCGGACGCCGTCGTGTCGGTGATCGGGCAGCTGGCCGCCTACGACCACTGGCGCCAGCGGGCCGTCCTCGTCGAGAACGTCCTCGTCCCGCCGGACGCCGGGGAGGACGAGCTGGCGTCGCTCTACGTGTCGGCCGTCGAGCGCCTGGAGCAGCTGGCCCGCGACGGCGCCCGTCCCGTCGACGAGCCGCTGGTGGAGCCGCCCGCCGACGGCGAGCCGCTGCCCGAGGTGCGTTCGACGATGGGCTCGGAGTCCTACCGCCGGGCGGTCGAGGTGGCCCGCGAGCACATCCTGGCCGGCGACATCTTCCAGGTGGTGCTCGCCCAACGGTTCGACTTCGACCTCGACGCCGAGCCCTTCGACGTCTACCGCGTCCTGCGGCAGGTGAACCCCAGCCCGTACATGTACTTCGTGCGCCAGCCCGGGCTGAGCCTGGTGGGCGCCTCGCCCGAGCCGCTCGTCCGGGTGACCGACGGGCGGGTGGTCTCCCGGCCCATCGCCGGCACCCGCCGCCGGGGCGCCACCGACGAGGAGGACGCCCGCCTGGCCGCCGAGCTGCGCGAGCACCCCAAGGAGGTCGCCGAGCACGTCATGCTCGTCGACCTGGCCCGGAACGACCTCGGCCGGGTCGTGCGGTTCGGCACGGCGACGGTGGAGGAGTACCTGACGCTCGAGCGCTACAGCCACGTGATGCACCTGACCTCGCAGGTGGCCGGCGATCTCGCCCCGGGGCGCACCGCGATCGACGTGCTGCGGGCCACGCTGCCCGCGGGCACGGTGTCGGGCGCGCCGAAGGTCCGGGCCATGCAGATCATCGACGAGCTCGAGCCCACCAAGCGGGGTCCCTACGCCGGTGTCGTCGGCTACCTGGACTTCTCCGGCAACGTCGACACCGCCATCGCCATCCGGACGATGGTCGTCGACGACGCCGGCCGGGCGTCGGTGCAGGCGGGCGCGGGCATCGTGGCCGACTCGGTGCCCGAGCACGAGGACCTCGAGTGCCGCAACAAGGCCCGGGCGTTGCTGGCCGCCGTGCCCGCGGCCCGACGCATGACCGCCACCCGGCGGCGGGCGGCGGGCCCTCAGTCGGCCTCGGCGTAGGTCCAGTCGGGCTGCTTGCGGGCCTGGCTGCCGTCGTAGGTCGCCACGCCGTCGGCCAGGTCGAGCAACTTGGGCATCAGGAAGCCCCGGACCGGTGGCGGCGAGCCGGACAGCGCCTCGTCGACCTCGTCGGCGAAGGCGGACAGGATGCTGCCGACGACCCGCTGCTCCTGCACGGGCAGGTAGCAGCGGTTGCCGTCGGTGACGGTGCGCAGGCGGTAGGCGACGGTCTCGAGGTCGTCGGGGGAGGCGGCGCCCGACAGCAGCAGGTCGAGCCCGTCGGTGACGGCGCCGCAGCCGAGCTTGCAGGCCGGGCACTGGCCGCACGACTCGACGTAGAGGAAGCGGGAGACGGCCCGGGCCACCTCGAGCATCGAGGTCGTGTCGTCGAGGACGAGGAACCCGGCCGCGCCCATGCCGGAGCCGATCGACTCGAAGCCCTCGTAGCTGCAGGGCACGTCGAGCTGGTCGGCGGTGACGACCGGGTTGGCCACGCCCGGCAGCACGGCCTTGACCGACCGCCCGGGCGGCACGCCGCCGCCCACCCGTTCGATGACCTCGCGCAGGGGCGTGCCCAGCTCGACCTCCCCGACGCCGGGGCGGGCGACGTCGCCGACGACGGTGGCGACCACGATGCCGGGGGAGCGCTCGGTGCCGAGGCTCCGGTGCCACTCGGGCCCCCTGGCGAGGATGCGGCCGACGGTGGCCAGCGTCTCGACGTTGTTGACCACCGTCGGGTTGGAGGCGGCGAACTCGGTGGCGACGCCGCCCGGTGACGCGCTCCAGCCGGCCTGGGGCACGGTGGCGAACAGGCCGTGGATGTAGGGCGGCACGTTGCGGGGCATGGGCGGCTCGCCCTCGATGACCTGCAGCAGCCCGGTCTCCTCGCCGTACAGGTAGTGGTCGGGGCCCAGCACGACCTGGATCGGCGTGTCGAGCAGGCCGGCGGCCGCCATCTCGTCGACGGCCGCCGCCAGGCGGCGGGCCTCCGGCTCGAAGCGCTCCTTGATGCCGATGAAGGCCCGCTCGGCGCCCACCGCGAACGCGGCGATGGCGACCCCCTCGACGACGGCGTAGGGGTTGGCCCGCATGATGGCCCGGTCCTTGAACGTGGCCGGCTCCCCCTCGGCGCCGTTGCAGACGACGAAGGCCCGGTTGGCGCCGTCCCCCTCGTCGGCCGCGACGGCGTCCCGCACCGACTGCCACTTGCGGCCGGTGGGGAACCCGGCGCCGCCCCGCCCGCGGAGGCCCGAGAGGATGACCTCCTGGATCGTGGCCCCGGGGCCGAGCTCGCGGGCCCGGCGCAACCCGGCGAGGCCGCCGCGGGCTTCGTGGTCGGCGAGGTCGGCCACCGGCGGGTCGGCGAGGAGGATCGGTTCGTCCATGCGCCCATCCTGTCCGACCGCCTGCTGTCCATGCGTGACATCGGTGACGCGGCGCGCGCCGCTGCTGCCACACTGGCGTCATGGCCGACACGACCGCCGTCGACCTCCGCACCACCCTCGGCGCCGCCGAGCTGCCCCGCGACGTGCTCCGGGTCGCCGGTCCGGAGGCCGTCGACTACCTGCAGGGTCAGCTCAGCCAGGACGTCGCCGGGCTGGCCGCCGGCGCGTCCGCCTGGAGCTTCCTGCTGCAGCCGACGGGCAAGGTCGACGCCTGGCTGCGGGTCACCCGGACCGGCGACGACGCCTTCGTCCTCGACGTCGACGCCGGGTACGGCGAGGCCGTGGTCGCCCGGTTGCGCCGGTTCCTCCTGCGCACGAAGGCCGAGGTCGACATGCTGCCGTGGCGGGCGGTGGCGCTGCGGGGACCGGGCGCCGACCGGGTCGACGGCCTGGCGGGGCTCGTCGTGGCCACCTGGCCCGGCGTCGCCGGCGTCGACGTCCTGGGCGAGGACGCCGCCGTGCCCGCCGGCGTCGAGCGGGCCACCGCGGCCGACCTCGCGTCGCTGCGGGTGCGCGCCGGCATCCCCGCCATGGGTGCCGAGCTGTCCGAAGCGACGATCCCCGCCGAGGCCGGCCGGCACGTCGTCGACGCCTCGGTCAGCTTCACCAAGGGCTGCTACACGGGCCAGGAGCTGGTGGCCCGCATCGACAGCCGGGGCGGCAACGTGCCCCGGCGCGTGCGGGGGCTCGTCCTCCCGGACACCGCCGGGGTGGCCCCGGGCGCCGCGGTCGTCGTGGACGGCGACGAGGTGGGCAGGGTCACCTCCGTGGCCCCCGCACCCGGCGGCGGCGCCGTCGCCCTGGCGCTCGTGAAGCGGGCGGTCGAGCCGCCCGCGAGGGGCGAGGTCCGCGCCGCGGACGGCACCGTGGCGGCCGAGGTCGTGACCGTGCCGTTTCAGGCGTAGGGGGCTCGGGTGGCAGCCGGGGAGCGGTCCCACTACGAGGTGCTGGGCGTGCCGCCCCACGCCAGCGCCGAGGAGATCCGGGCCGCGTACCGCCGGGCGGCGCGGCGCCACCACCCCGACGCCGGCGGTGACCCCCGCCGCATGGCCGACCTCAACGCCGCGTGGCGGGTGCTGGGCGACCCCGTCCGGCGGGCCCGCTACGACCGCGAGCTGGCGGCCCGCCCGGCTCGCCCCGCCGGGCCGGGGCCCGGCACCGGGCCGCCCCCGGGCGCCGGCGTGGGCCCCGACGTGCTCGCGGACCTGCTGGACGACCGCCCGCTGCGCCCGACCCGCCCGCTCGAGGGGTGGTGGGCCATGGCACCCCCGGCCACGCTCGTCGCCGCCTGCCTGGCGCTGGCCGGCGCCTTCGTCTTCACCGCCCCCGGGTTGCTCGCGCTGTTCGGCGGGCTGCTCGTGCTGTCGCTCGGCCTGTTCGTGCTCGCGCCCCTGCGGGCCATGACGAGGCGGGACGACCCGTGACGGGCGAGTAGGGTCGCCGCGGTGTCTGCAGTCACGTTCGTGGTGAAGCTCACGGCCGCCGAGGGCAAGCGCGACGAGGCCCTGGCCGTGCTGGGGACGCTCGTCGACGCCGCCCAGGGCGAGCCGGGCACGGTGCAGTACGTCATGCACACCGACGCCACCGACCCGGACGCCATCTGGTTCTACGAGGTCTACGCCGACGAGGCGGCCTTCGAGGCCCACGCGGGCAGCGCGGCGATGGCCGAGGCCATGGGCGCGCTCGGCGGGCTGCTCGGCGCGCCGCCCGACATGCGCAAGCTCGAAGTCGTGGCCCACAAGGGCTTCCCCGGCTGAGGGCGGCGCCGGCGGGCGATGGCCACCTACCTCGACCGCATCCTCGCCGCCCACCGGGCCCGGGCCGCCGCCGACGACCGGCCGGTGGGCGACCTGGTGGCTCGCGCGCGGGCGGAGCCGCCGGCGCGCGGGTTCGCGGCCGCCCTCCGGGCGGCCGACGGCGTCGGGGTCATCGCCGAGGTGAAGCGCCGCTCGCCGTCGAAGGGCGACCTGGCCCCCGACCTCGACCCGGCGGCGCTGGCCCGGGCCTACGAGGCCGGCGGCGCGGCCTGCCTGTCGGTGCTCACCGACCGCGACTTCTTCGCCGGGTCGCCCGACGACCTGCGGGCGGCGAGGGCGGCGGCCGCGCTGCCGGTGCTGCGCAAGGACTTCACCGTGTCGCCGGCGGACGTGTGCGACGCCCGCCTGATGGGCGCCGACGCCGTGCTGCTGATCGTCGCCGCGCTGGACGACGAGGAGCTGGCCGAGCTGCACCGGCTGGCCCTGGACCTCGGGCTCGACGCCCTCGTCGAGGTCCACGACGAGGCCGAGCTCGAGCGGGCGCTGGAGGTCGGGGCGACGCTGGTCGGGGTCAACCAGCGCGACCTCGTCACCTTCGAGGTCGACCACGAGCGGGCGGTCCGGGTGGCCCGGGCCATGCCCGCCGGCGTGGTGCGGGTGGCCGAGTCGGGCATCCGCGGCCCCGACGACGTCGCCGCGCTGGCCGACGCCGGGTTCGACGCGGTGCTGGTCGGCGAGTCGCTGGTCACCGCCGGCGACCCGGGCGCCGCCGTGGCCGGGCTGCGGTCGGCCGGAGGGCGGTCCGGCGCCCGCCCCGGGGGAGCGGATCGGTAGCCTGCGCTCGATGTTCGTCAAGGTGTGCGGCGTCACGAGCGAGGAGGACGCCCTGCTGGTGGTGGCGATGGGCGCCGACGCCGTGGGCTTCGTCTTCGCGCCGTCGCCCCGCCAGATCGCGCCGCGCCGGGCCGCCGAGATCGCCCGGCGGCTGCCGCCCGAGATCGTCACGGTCGGGGTGTTCCGGGACGAGGCCCGCGACCGGGTGGTCGAGGTGGCGCACGCCGCCGGGCTGCGGGCGGTCCAGCTCCACGGCAGCGAGTCACCGGCCGACACCCACTGGATCCGCCAGCGGGTCCCGCTGCTGATCAAGGCGTTCCCGGCCGGCGACCCCCGCCTGGAGCAGGCCGACGAGTACGCGGCGGACGCCTTCCTCGTCGACTCGCCGACGCCGGGCTCCGGCGAGGTGTTCGACTGGTCGCTGGCCGAGGGGGCGCCGGCGCACCGGCGGATCATCCTGGCCGGCGGCCTGACGCCCGAGAACGTCGGCGACGCGGTGCGGGTGGTGCGCCCGTGGGGCGTCGACGTGGCCACCGGCGTCGAGTCGGCCCCGGGCCGCAAGGACCCGAGCAAGGTCCGGGCGTTCGTCGAGGCGGCCCGGGCCGCCGAACCCCCACCCCGCCCGCCGCGGGGCGACCCGGACCACCGCCCCTTCGACTGGATGCTCGACGAGCGGCTGTGAGCGGTCCGCGCCCCCCCGACCCCCACCCGACCTGGACCCCACCATGAGCGACACGACGACCGCCCCGGTGATGGGCGACCCCGGGCCCGACGGCCGCTTCGGCGAGTTCGGCGGGCTGTACGTCCCCGAGACGCTGGTGCCGGCCTGCCAGCAGCTCGACGCCGAGTTCCGGGCCGCGTGGGCCGACCCCGCGTTCCGGGCCGAGCTCGACGGCCTGCTGCGCGACTACGCCGGCCGGCCGTCGCGGCTGAGCACGTGCGAGAACCTCTCCGCCGAGCTGGGCTGCCGCGTGCTGCTCAAGCGCGAGGACCTCAACCACACCGGCTCGCACAAGATCAACAACGTCCTCGGCCAGGCGCTCCTGGCCCGGCGCATGGGCAAGACGCGCCTCGTCGCCGAGACCGGCGCCGGCCAGCACGGGGTGGCGACCGCCACGGCGGCGGCGCTGCTCGGGCTCGAGTGCACGGTCTACATGGGTGAGGTCGACATGGCCCGCCAAGCGCTGAACGTGTTCCGCATGCGCCTGCTCGGCGCCGAGGTCCGGGCGGCGTCCTCCGGCAGCCGGACGCTCAAGGACGCGGTCAACGAGGCGCTGCGCGACTGGGTGGCCACGGTCGAGACCACGCACTACTGCCTGGGCTCGGCGATGGGGCCGCACCCGTACCCGTACATGGTCCGCGAGCTGCACCGGGTCATCGGCGACGAGGCGCGGGAGCAGTGCCGGCAGCTCACCGGCGGCGACCCCGACGTCGTCGTCGCCTGCGTCGGGGGCGGCTCGAACGCCATCGGCATCTTCTCGGGGTTCGCCGAGCTGCCGCACGTCGAGCTGTGGGGCGCCGAGCCTGCCGGGGGCGCGGCGGTCGGCCACGGCGTCCCGGGCGTGGTGCACGGGTCGAAGTCGTACCTGCTGCAGGACGAGCACGGGCAGGTCCTCGAGGCCGAGTCGGTCTCGGCCGGCCTCGACTACCCGGGCGTCGGCCCCGAGCACGCCCACCTGCACGCCGTCGGCCGGGCCCGCTACGAGCGGGTCACCGACGACGAGGTGCTCGACGCCTTCCAGCTGCTGGCCCGCACCGAGGGCATCATCCCCGCGCTGGAGTCGGCGCACGCGCTGGCGCTGGTCGCCCGCGAGCGGGCTGCGCTGGCCGGCCGCACCGTGCTGGTGAACCTGTCGGGGCGGGGCGACAAGGACGTCGCCCAGGTGGCCCGGATCCTCGGCGTCGACCTGTCGGGGACGGAGGTGGCGGGGTGACCGGCGCCGTCGAGGTCCCCGTCGTCGGCCGGCTCGAGGCCCGGCTCCGCGACGCCCGCGACCGGGGGCGCAAGCTGCTCGTGCCCTACGTGACCGGCGGCCTCCCCGGCTGGGAGCGGGTGGTCGAGGCCTGTGCCGCCGCGGGTGCCGACACCATCGAGGTGGGGATCCCGTTCTCCGATCCGGTGATGGACGGTCCGACGATCCAGGAGGCCTCCGAGCGCGCCCTGCGCGCCGGGGCCACGCCGCCGGCGATCGTCGACGGGCTGGCCCGCCTCGACACGGGCGGCGTGCCGCTCGTCGTCATGACCTACTACAACGTCGTGTTCCGCCAGGGCCACGAGCGGTTCGCGTCGTCGCTCGCCCGGGCCGGGGCGGCCGGTGCCATCGTCCCCGACCTCCCGCTGGAGGAGGTCGGGCCCTGGGCGGCGGCGGCCGACGCCGCGGGGGTCGAGACGATCCTCCTGGCCGCGCCGACGGCCTCGGACGAGCGCCTGGCCCGCATCTGCGCTCGCTCCCGGGGCTGGGTCTACGGCGTCGGCCTCCTCGGCGTGACCGGCGAGCGCGACGAGCTCGCCGCCAGCGCCCTCGCCATGGCCCGGCGGCTGAAGGCGGTGACCGACAAGCCGGTGCTCGTCGGCGTCGGGGTGTCGACGCCGGAGCAGGCGGCCGAGGTCGCCGCGGTGGCCGACGGCGTCATCGTCGGGTCCGCCCTGGTGCGCCGGCTGCTGGAGGGCGGGGGCCCCGAGACCGCCCGCCGCTTCGTCGCCGCGCTGCGCGCCGGGCTCGACGGGGCCTGACCGCCGTCCCGGCGCCGTCCGGCCTCAGCCCCGCTCGACCGGGTCGGCCTGCAGCCGGTCGCGGAGGAAGGCCAGCGTCCGCTCCCACGCCAGCGTCGCGGCCGCCTCGTCGTAGGTGGGCCGGTCGGCCTCGAAGAACCAGTGCTCGGTGCCGGGGTAGTGGTGGAACTCGACGTCCTTGTCGAGCACGTGGAGGTCGGCCTCGAGCAGCGTGCGCTCGTCGGGGTCGACGAGCGTGTCGTTCTCGGCGAAGTGGCCGAGGAACGCCGAGGTGGCCGGCGTCATGTCGATGTTCTGCGTGCCGTAGAAGACGACCGTGGCGCGCACCAGGTCGGGGATGCGCCCGGCCAGCCACAGCGCCCACGAGGCGCCCATCGAGAACCCCAGCGTCCCCACCGGCGCGGCGCGGGTGGCGGGCATGTTGTGCAGGGCGAACAGGCTGGCCCGCACCAGGTGGGCCATGGCGTCCATGTCGCTGTCGGCCAGCATCGCCCGGGCCTCGTCGGGGTCGTCGGTGGTGTGGCCGCCGAACAGGTCGGGCGCGAGGGCCACGAAGCCCTCCTCGGCGAGGCGGTCGCACACGCCCTTGAAGAACGGCGTCAGCCCCCACCACGAGTGCAGCACCAGGACCCCCGGCCCGTGGCCGGCGTCGGGGACGGTGACGTAGCCGGTGCCGGCGGATCGGGAAGCCATGCGGAGGACCGTACCGAGGCCGGTCGGCGATCCACCACGCGGCGGTACGCTTGGCCGTCGTGGCTCCCGGAGACCGAGTCGACAGCTGCCCCCTCTGCCGGGCCGAGCGCATCACCACCTGGTATCACGAGGACGACGTGTGCTGGATCGCCGACTGCGAGATCTGCGCGACGCCCATGGTGGTGTGGCGCTGGCACGGCACCGACGTCCCCGACGAGCACCGCGACCACATGGCGCGGCGGCTGGCCGAGGTGGCCGACCGTGTCTTCGACGGCCACTACGTCGACGACCACATGCGCAACATCCCCGACCACTGGCACGCCCACGCCCGCCCGGTGGGCGGGTTCTTCGGGCACGGGTTCCGGCGGGACGGCGTGCCCGCCGGCGAGCTCGGGGGCGGGGCGTGACCGGCGTGGCGGGGCCCACCGGGGGTGACCCCCCCGGTCGCCGCCGGCTCATCCCCGTGGGCGGCCAGCGCCGGCCCGACGGCGAGGCGATGCCGGTCGTCAACCTGTTTGACGCGGTCGGGGGCCAGGAGTTCTTCGACGAGCTGGTCGAGCGCTTCTACCGGGGTGTCGAGGCCGACCCGCTGCTCCGCCCGATGTACCCCGACGACCTGACGGCCTCCAAGCGCCACCTGGCGCTGTTCCTCGGCCAGTACTGGGGCGGCCCGACCACGTACTCGGAGGAGCGGGGGCACCCCCGGCTCCGCATGCGCCACGTGCCCTTCGCCATCGGCGAGGCCGAGCGCGACGCCTGGCTGCGCCACATGACCGCCGCCCTCGACAGCCTCGTCGTCGAGCGCGACGTCCACCCCGCCATCGAGGCCCGGATGATCGACTACTTCGTGATGGCGGCGGACGCGATGGTCAACGTCCGCTGAGCGGCGGCCTGCGCCCCGACGGCCCGCCCGCGGTCGGCCCCCGCCGGTAGGGTCGTCGCCATGCTGAAGCAAGGGGACAAGGCGCCCGACTTCTCGCTGCTCGACCAGGACGGCCGGACCGTCTCGCTGGCCGACTTCCGGGGCCGGAAGGTGCTCGTGTACTTCTACCCGAAGGCCGACACCCCGGGGTGCACCACCCAGGCCTGCGGGCTGCGCGACGTCCTCGGCGAGATCGGCGACACCGCGGTCGTGGGCATCAGCCCCGACAAGCCGGAGAAGCAGAAGCGCTTCGACGAGAAGTACGGGCTCGGCTTCCCGCTCCTGTCCGACATCGACCACGCGGTCGCCGAGGCCTACGGCGCCTGGGGCGAGAAGAAGAACTACGGCCGCACCTACATGGGGGTCATCCGCTCGGCCTTCCTCGTCGACGAGGAGGGCAACCTCGCCGAGGTGTGGCCGAAGATCACGCCCAAGGACACGCCGAAGAAGCTGCTCGCGGCGCTGGGGTCCTGAGGTCGCGGGTGGGGCGTCCACCGACCCGTCTCACGCCGGTCCGGGCCGGGGCGTTGGATCTCCGGTGACGCTCCCTCCGTTCCAGACGCTGCTCGACGAGCACGCTGCCGACCTCCACCGGTTCCTCGTCGCCTCGGTGGGACCGCACGACGGCGCCGACTGCTTCCAGGAGACGGTCGTCGCGGCCCTCCGGGCGTACCCGGAGCTGCGCCACGCCGAGAACCTGCGGGGCTGGCTGTTCACGATCGCCCACCGCAAGGTCGTCGACCACGCCCGGCGGGTGCAGCGGCACGCGGTGCCGGTCGCCGACCCGCCGGAGGTGGCCGACGCCGGCGTCCCGCCGGTCGACGCCGACCTGTGGCGGGCCGTGCGCAACCTGCCGCCCAAGCAGCGCACCGCGGTCGTGCAGCGCTTCCTGTTCGACCGCCCGTACGCGGAGGTGGCCGCCATCATCGGCTGCAGCGAGGAGGCCGCCCGGCAGAACGTCCGGGCCGGTCTCGCGCGCCTGCGCCGGGACGATACCCTGGAGGTGGCACCGTGACGCCGATCGACGACCTCGAGGCCCGGCTGCGTCGGGAGGGCGTCGGCGCCGCCGGCGGGCCGGACCTCGACGACCTGCTCACCGCCGCCCTGGCCCGGGCCGAGGCCGAGGGCCTGGTCGACGTCGCCTGGGTGACCGAGGACACGCCCGTCGGGCGCCTGACGCTGGCCGCCACCGACCAGGGCCTCGTCCGGGTGTCCTACGCGCCCGAGGACCGGGCCCTGGAGGAGCTCGCCACCCGGATCTCACCTCGGGTCGTGCGGGCCCCCCGCCGCCTCGACCCCGTGCGGCGGCAGCTCGAGGAGTACTTCGCGGGCCGGCGCCGGGCCTTCGACATCCCGCTCGACCGGCGCCTGTCCCGGGGCTACCGCCGGGCGGTGCTCGAGGAGCTCAGCCGGGTGCCGTACGGGCAGACGGTGAGCTACCGGGACCTGGCCGTGCGGACCGGCCGCCCCGGTGCGTCGCGGGCGGTGGGGTCGGCCATGGCGACCAACCCCATCCCCATCGTCGTGCCGTGCCACCGGGTGCTGCGCACCGGCGGGGCGCTGGGCGGCTACGGCGGCGGGCTGGAGGCCAAGGTCTGGCTGCTGCGCCACGAGGGCGCACTCATGGGGTGAGCGGCGTGGTCCCCGGGGTGCTCAACCGGCCCCCGGGGACGGTGCCTGCCCGGCGAGCTCCTGCTCGTGCCGGGCGATGGCGCGGTTGCGGTAGACGACCAGCCCGACGACGGCCAGGACCAGCAGGACGATGGCGATCCGTCGCATGGGGCCAGGGTAGGCTGGACGGCCCGCCCGGATGATGGAACTGGCAGACATAGGCGCCTCAAACGCGTCCGCCCGTGAGGGCGTGCGGGTTCGAATCCCGCTCCGGGCACTCAGCCGGTCGGCGGCCCGTCGCCGGGCCGCTCGGCGGCCGCCCGCGCCGCGCGCCGCTCGGCGACCCGGGCCGACAGCGGGCCCAGCACGACGAGCGACGCCCAGGTGAGCTTGCCCGCGGTGGCGTCGCCCCACCGGTCCACGCCCAGGTAGGTGACCGGCACCGACGCGAACATCACCGCCGGCACCACCAGCGCGTCGAGCGTGCGGGCGCGCCGGGCGGCGGGCGGCTCGCCGTCCTCCACCAGGCCGCGGGCGACCGCGACGTGGAACATGACGACGTTGGCCACGACCGCGAGGCCCACGTTCACCGCGTAGAGCGCCGTCGGCAGGGCCAGGTCCTGCAGGTCGGGGTCACCCATCGCCTCGGTGGTGAACGGGATGAACACGACGAAGAAGGTCACGGCGACGTTGGCGGCGATGACCGCCGGGTCGAGCGCGGTGAACCGGGCGACGAGCGCGTGGTTGCTCCGCCAGAAGACGACGATGACGACGAAGCTGAGGGCGAAGGAGAACGCCTGCGAGCCGTTGGTCCGGAGCAGCTCGGACGGGCTGCGCCACGCCCGCTCGTCGGTGACGTCGATGGTCGTCACGAGCAGGGTGAGCGAGAACCCGTAGACGACGTCGAAGAAGGCGAGGGCCCGGTCGTAGTTCGACGTGTCGCGCTCGTAGCGGGTGGCCATGGGATCACCGGCGCAGGGCCTGGACGACCCGGTCGACGAGGGGGTCGGTGAAGACCTCGGCCAGCGGCACCGGCAGGCCGATCGACCAGTTGGGGCGCTCGTGGGTGGTGCCGGGGAGGTTCGGCCGCCGGCGCAGGGCGAGCATGTCCTCGAGCGTGGCGGCCACCAGGGCGCTCGGCGCCCGGGCCAGCCGCTCGTGGACGGCCACGACGACGTCCTCGACCGCGGCGTCGGGACCGAGCCCGCTCAGCGCGACCAGCCGGTCGCGCAGCCGGGCGAGGGCCGCCTCGTCGGGCTCGACGCCGGCGGCCCGCTGGTCGGCGGCGTCGTCGCCCGACCAGACCCCGGCGACGGTCGGCAGGTCGTGGGTGGTGACCGCGGCCAGCGCCTGGGCGGGCCACGCCTCCGGGGGCGCCTCCTCGAACCAGGCCAGGCGGTAGGAGAGGACGCCGGCCCCGGCCAGGGCCGTGCGGACCTCGGGCTCGACCGTGCCGAGGTCCTCGCCCACGACGACCGCAGCCGCCCGGGCGCTCTCGATGGCGAGGACGGCCAGCAGCTCGTCGGCCCGGTAGCGGACGTAGGCACCGTCCTCGGGCCCGCCGCCGGGCGGGATCCAGAACAGGCGGAACAGGCCCATGACGTGGTCGATCCGCACGCCGCCGCCGTGGCCCATGGCGGACCGCCACAGCGAGGCCAGCGGCGCGTAGCCGGCCTCCCGCAGGCGGTGGGGGACGAACGGGGGCAGGCCCCAGTCCTGGCCCGCACGGTTGAACTCGTCGGGGGGCGCGCCGACGCGGACCCCGTCGGCCAGCAGGTCCTGGAGCGCCCAGGCGTCCGCGCCGTCGGGGTCGACGCCGACGGCCAGGTCGGTGAGCAGGGCGACCGGCTCCTCGGCCCGGCGCAGCTGGTCGGCGGCCAGGTACTGGACCCAGGCCCAGAAGGCGACCCGCTCGGCGTGGTCGGTGGCGAAGCGGTCGACGGCCGGGGCGTCGGGCCGGCGCAGCTCGGCGGGCCAGGACCGCCAGCCCCGCCCGTGGTGCTCGGCCAGGGCACAGAACCGGGCGTAGCGCTCGAGCTCCTCGCCCTGCTCGGCCCGCCAGCGCTCGAAGCGGGGGTCCGGCCCGCGGCGTTCCCACAGCAGCCCGAGCGCCCGGCGCTTCAGCTCCCACACCGCGTCGCGGTCGACGACCGGGTCCCGGTTCAGCTGCCGGCCCCGGGCGGCCAGCTCGCCGACGTCGGGGTCGGCCGCGGCGCCGGGGACCTCCTCGATGCGCAGCAGCAGCGGGTTGAGCCACCGCCGGCTCGACGGGCGGTAGGGGCTCGGCTCGACCCGGTCGAGGGGGAGGGGCGCGTGCAGCGGGCTGACCGCCACCATCCCGGCGCCACGGCCGGCCGCCCAGGTGGCGATCGCCCGCAGGTCGGCGAGGTCGCCGATGCCCCAGCTCTCGGCCGACCGGCAGGAGGGCAGCTGGACGACCGGCAGCCACGCCCGCAGGTCCGGCGGCAGGTGGCACCGGCCGGGGGTCACGAACAGCCGGGTGACCGGCCCGCCGTCGTCGGGGTGCAGCGCGTGGTAGCCGACGGGCAGGTCGGGCGGCAGGGCGCCCTCGGCCCGGCGCACCTCGCCGGTCTCCAGCCGCAGCTCGCAGGGGCCGAGGAGCGGCTCGGCGACGCCCGCCCGCACGACCCACAGCGGGGACGCGGGGTCCGGCGGCGGGACCTCGCCGTCGCCCATGGCGGCCCGCAGCGCGGCACGGGTCTCCTCCGAGGTCGGGTGCCACGTGCCGGTCACGTCGTGGTAGCCGTCGTCGATCCCCCACGCGTCGGTCGCCATCGGCGCGGACCGTACCCGCCGCCGCCGGGCGCGAGCGCGCATCTGCGTGGTCGCCTCGCCACTCACCGTCGCTGCCGGTCGCCGGGATGGCGGGGTGGGGCGCCCCCGTCCGCGACGCGCCCGGCGGGTCCGCTCGCGCCCCCTAGACTCGCGGCGTGTCCAAGTCGTCGGTCGAGCGGCGCCTCAGCCAGGTGGCCGAGCGGCTTCGGCAGTTGCGCGACGAGCTCGAGGTCAGCGCCGAGCAGCTCGCCCACCTCGCCGACGCCGCCGACGAGGCGCGCCTGCGGGCACTGGTGTCCGAGACGCCCGTCGCCGACCGCGACCGGCGGGCGGCCGAGCGCCACGCGGAGGCGATGCGCCGGCACCGTGCCGCGGTCGAGGCGGAGATCGCCCGCCTGGAGCGCCACCAGGACGAGCTCCTCGACCGGCTCGTGGCCGAGTCCGGGCCACACTGACCGTCGCAGACCGATCGAAAGGAACGCCGTTGGCAGTACGCGTCGTCATCGCCGAGGACGAGGCGATCATCCGCCTCGACCTGAAGGAGACCCTCGAGGAGGAGGGCTACGAGGTCGTCGGCGAGACCGGCCGCGGCGACGAGGCGGT
>DATGPY010000086.1:0-3358 GCA_035304465.1 Acidimicrobiales bacterium
CGTCCCTCCCCTCGAGCTCGAGGCCGAGCTCCTCGAAGAACCCGACCGCCGCGTCGAGGTCCTCGACGACGATGCCGACGTTGTCCAGGGTGAGCGCCATCGGCCGACCCTACGGGACCGCCACCGTCGACGCGGCGTGGACGTCGCAACGCCCGACGGGGCGGGGCGGCGGCGCTACCGCCGCGCCCCGCCGGTGGCCACCGTGGCGCCCGCGACCGGCGCGTCGAAGTCGACCCGGTAGCCGTACTTCTCGACGGTCTCGGCGGCGCCGGCCTTGAGGAAGAACGGCAGCGTCCGGTCCCGGAACCAGGCACCGAGCCGGGACGGCACCTTCGAGCGCCCGAGCCGCCGGCTGAGCTCGACGATCTTCTCGGCCCGGTCCTTGCGCAGGGTCTCGAAGGTGCGCAGCGCCGCCGCGGGGTCGGGCACGTCGCGCAGGCAGGCGGCCAGCACCACCGCGTCCTCCAGGGCGAGGCTGGCGCCCTGCCCGGCGTTGGGGCTGGTGGCGTGGGCGGCGTCGCCGAGCAGGCCGATCCGGCCCCGGTGCCAGGTGGGCAGCTCGGCGACGTCGTAGACCGGCCACACCCCGGCGACGTCGCCGGCGGCGGCGAGGATCGCCTGCACGGGGTCCGGGTCGTCCGCGTGGAGCCCGCGGATGTGCTGCAGCCACGCCGACGGGTCGATCCCGGCCCGGTCGCCCTCGGTCGGGTCGTCGCGGCTGGCGACGTTGCTGAACCAGTGGGCGACGCCCCGGTGGACGACGTAGCCGAAGAACGCCCGCCGCCCGAACACCAGCTGCTGCTCGGGGGTGTCGGGCAGGTCGACCGCGCTCCAGCCGCCGGCGTTGAGGATGCCGGTGTAGGTGGGCCGGGGTGCCTCGGGGAACGCCAGCCGCCGCACGGCCGAGTGCACGCCGTCGGCGCCGAGCAGCACGTCGGCGTCGACCGTCGTGCCGTCGGCGAGGCCGACCCGCACGCCGTCGCCGTGCGCCTCGATCGACGCGACCTCGGCGCCGCGCCGGACCACGACGCCCGCGGCCCGGGCCGCGTCCTCGAGCTCGCGGTGGAGCCGGTCGCGGCGGACGAGATGGTTCCGGGCGCCGAAGCGGGCGACCTCGTCGCGGCCGTCGAGGTGCCCGACCTCCCGGCCGGCCGCGTTGCGGAACCGGATGCCGGTGAGCGGCACCCCACCGGCCCGCTCGACGACGTCCTCGATGCCGATGGCGGCGAGCGCGTTGATGCCGTTGGGCGCCAGGTTGAGGAAGGCGCCGCCGGCGGCACCGTCCGGCCGGGCCTCCAGGATCGTCGAGCCGAGGCCGGCCCGCGCCAGCGCCACACCCAGGGCCGGGCCGGCGATGCCGCCGCCGACGATGACGATGTTCACTTCAGGGGACCTCCGCGCTATCATTTAGTTCGGTCGAACGAAAGGATATCCGGCCCGATGGCGACGTCAACCGATCACCCGTCACGGCAGGGCGACGAGGGCGCCCGGCACGCCGCGCTGGTGGCGGCGCTCCTGGCCGCGGGGCGCGAGCACTCCAACGCGATCGTGATGTTCCACACGGCGGTCGCCGCCCACCTCGGCCTGAACCCCACCGACCACAAGACGCTCGACCTCCTCGAGCGCCACGGTCCGCTGTCGCCCGGCACGCTCGCCGAGCTGACGGGGCTCGCTCCCGCCTCGGTCACCGGGATCCTCGACCGGCTGGAGGCCCGCGGGTTCGTCCGCCGCCGGCGCGACCCCGAGGACCGGCGGCGCCAGGTCGTCGAGATGCTGCGGCAGCGGACCCCCGAGGTCGAGCAGCTCTTCCAGGGGCTGCTCGCCGACCTGGAGCGGATCTGCGCCGACTACTCGGCCGCCGAGCTGGAGGTGGTCCTCGACTGGACGCGGCGCGTCACCGAGGCGCAGCGCGCCGCGGCCGCCCAGCTGGCCGAACTGGGTCGCGACGGGGCCCCGACCCGCGGCGCGGGCTGACCGGCGCTCAGCGCCAGCCCGGCACGGTGGCCGCCTGCTCCACCCAGCGGCGCAGCGCCGGGTCCTCGGCGTCCTCGAGGCCGGTCAGCTTGACGTAGCGGCCCCGCCCCTCGCCGAGGGGCGGCGGGTCGTCGAAGTCGGCGCCGCCGTGGAAGACGACGTTCACCGACACGTCGTACGCGACCACCTCGACGACCCACCCGAGGTCCGGCAGTCCGTAGAAGGCCCGGCGCCACTTCACGGCGTACTGCGGCTCGGGGAGCACCTCACGGACGAGCTCGTCCACCCGCTGGACCACCGGTTGCAGGTCCGGCATGACCCGCCGCACCCAGTCGTCGATCGGGGCATGGCCGTCCGCCGGCTCGGGCGGCCTGCGGCTCGACTGCGACCTCGGTGCTTTCGCCATGACGACCTCCCCGGGCGACGGCGGGCGGCCATGGTCGCGCGTGGCGAGGCGAGATGTCGGCGCGGACGGACCCTCCCCGCCACGGGAGAGGGCCTCGTCCACCGTCCGCCGCCGCGCCCGGGCGGCGCGACCCCGATCAGAGCTGCTTCATGCTGCCGATCCGGATGCGGTTGCCGAACGGGTCGCGGATGCCGAAGTCGACGCCGTAGTCCTTCTCGGAGATCTCGTCGGTGAAGTCGACGCCGGCGGCCTTCAGCCGCTCGAACTCGGCGTCGGGGTCGTCGACCGACAGGGCGAACCAGCCGGGCATCGCCCCCTTGGCGAGGAGCTCCCGGACCTGCTCGGCGGTCGCCTCGTCCATCGACGGCGCCCCCGGGCGCTCGAGGAGCAGCTCCCGCGACCGGTCGCCGGGGGCGCAGACGGTCAGCCACCGCATGAAGCCGAGGTCGACGTCGGTGTGGACCTCCATGCCGAGGACGCCGACGTAGAACTCGAGCGCGGCGTCCTGGTCGGGGACGAAGACGGAGGAGAGTCGGATCGAGGTGGTCATGGGCCCGACGCTAAGCAGCGTCGGACGCCCGTGCTGTTCCGAAACTGCTCGATGTGGCCGGCCGGGTCCACGACTTCACGAAGCACGTCGGCACCCGCCCGTCGTCCACGGCCCGACCCGCCGCCCGGTACTCGGAGGGCGAGCAGCCGACGACCTCCCGGAACGTCCGGCTGAAGGTGGCGAAGCTCGACCACCCGACGTCGATGCAGATCTCCGACACCGACCGGTCGGTGCGGCGCAGCTGCGCCATGGCCCGCTCGATCCGGCGGCGCTGCAGGTAGCGGTGCGGCGTCTCGCCGAAGGTCGCCTTGAACGAGCGGATGAAGTGCGCCGGCGACATGCAGGCGATCGCCGCGAGCGCGGGGACGTCGAGCGGTGACCGGTAGTGCAGGTCGATGCTGTCCCGCGCCCGCAGCAACCGACGGTTC
>DATGPY010000087.1:0-12630 GCA_035304465.1 Acidimicrobiales bacterium
CGCTCTTCCGGGCCGGCGCCGCCACGGTGGTGCTGGCCGTCGTGCTGCCCCGCGACCGCCACTACATGCACCTCGACACCGTCTTCACCCAGGTCGATCTCGACATCGTCTGCGCCTACCCGCCGATCGTCGAGAAGGCCCGGGTCTGGTCGATGAAGCCCGGTGACACGCCCGACGACATCGTCATCGAGCCCGAGCCCGACGGCCTCGTCCAGACGCTCGCCCGCGCCCTCGGCGTCGGCGAGCTCCGCGTGGTGACGACCGGCGGTGACGAGTTCGAGGCCGAGCGCGAGCAGTGGGACGACGGCAACAACCTGCTCGCCATCGAGCCGGGCGTCGTCCTCGGCTACGAGCGCAACACGTACACGAACACCAAGCTGCGCAAGGTCGGCATCGAGGTCATCACCATCCCGGGCAGCGAGCTGAGCCGCGGTCGCGGCGGTGCCCACTGCCTCAGCTGCCCGCTCGAGCGCGACCCGGCGTACTGACCGACCGGCCCCCCACCCCGGAGGTGCCCCCGATGCAGAACCTGCGCAACCGCAGCTTCCTCAAGGAGATCGACTTCACGGCGGCCGAGCTGCGGTTCCTGCTCGACCTCGCCAAGGCGCTGAAGATGGCCAAGTACGCGGGCATCGAGACCAAGCGTCTGGCGGGCAAGGAGATCGCCCTGGTCTTCGAGAAGACCTCGACCCGGACCCGCTCGGCGTTCGAGGTCGCCGCCTACGACCAGGGCGCGCACGTCACCTACCTCGACCCCTCCGGGTCCCAGCTCGGCCACAAGGAGTCGGTCGCCGACACCGCCCGGGTCCTGGGGCGGATGTACGACGCGATCGAGTTCCGCGGCCGGCGCCAGGAGGACGTCGAGCTGCTCGCGAAGTACGCCGGCGTGCCCGTCTACAACGGCCTCACCGACGAGTGGCACCCGACCCAGATGCTCGGCGACCTCCTCACCATGCACGAGCACACGGGCAAGGCGTACTCGGGACTGTCGTACGCCTTCCTCGGCGACTGCCGCTTCAACGTCGGGCGGTCGCTGCTCGTCACGGGCGCCATCATGGGCAGCGACGTGCGGCTGGTCGGGCCGCGCGAGCTGTGGCCCCCGGAGGACGTCGTGACCACCGCCCGTCGCCTCGCCGAGGGCTCCGGTGCCCGGGTCACGCTGACCGACGACGTCGACGAGGGGGTCGCGGGCGTCGACTTCCTCTACACCGACGTGTGGGTCTCGATGGGGGAGCCGAAGGAGGTCTGGCGCGAGCGCGTCGACCTTCTCCGGCCCTACCAGGTCAACGCCGACACGATGAAGCGCACGGGGAACCCGTCCGTGAAGTTCCTGCACTGCCTCCCGGCGTTCCACGACGAGAACACGACGGTCGGGGCCGAGATCATGCGGGAGACCGCCATGGCCGGCGGCCTCGAGGTCACGGACGAGGTCTTCGAGTCGCCGGCGAGCGTGGTGTTCGACCAGGCCGAGAACCGCCTGCACACGATCAAGGCGATCCTCGTCGCCACGATCGGCAGCTGACCGCCGGTCGCACCGGGCCGGTCAGCGGGCCGGCCCGGGCGTCGGCGCGCAGTCGACGCAGAGGTCCGTGCCCGGCGCCACCCGCAGCGCAGGGGGCCGTCGCAGGAAGCACGACCGGCAGACGAACTCGCCGTCGACCGGCGGGCGCAGCTCGTCGTCGCGGGTGACGGGCGGGTCGCTGTCGTCGCCGAGGCGGCCCATGTGGCGCTGCACCACCCGGAGCACGTCCTCCTCCCGCTCGTCGTCGGGAGCGGTGTCCGGCACCGCCTCGTCGTCGGGGGTGAGGTCGAGGGCCTCGTCGACGCGGTCGTCGTCGCCCGGGTCCGTGTCGGCCTCGACACCGGTCCCGCCGCCTTCCGACGCCTCGGGCTCGTCCTCGACGTGGATGGCGGCGTCCTCCGGGCCGGGGCGGACGTCCTCGTCCAGCTCCTCGGTGGGTAGGAACTCGAGCTCGTCGTCGTCGGTGTCGGCCACGTCGCCCCCTCCTCGGTCGGGGAGCCCCGGTGCCGGACGCCCCGGCACCGGGGCGTCCGGGCGCCCGGAGCGCTAGCGCTGGGTCAGCTGTCCGAAGGCACCTTCCACCTCGGCCTGGTGCTCGACGCAGTAGCGCGTCGCGGGCTTGGCGGCCAGGCGCTCGTCGGGGATCACCTTGCCGCAGACGTCGCACCGACCGTAGGTGCCCCGGCTGACGCGCACCAGGGCCCGCTGCACCTCGTCGATCTGCGCCTCGACGTCCTCGAGCAGCGACAGGTCCCGGGACCGCTCGAAGGTCTCGGTCCCGAGGTCGGCCTGGTGCTGGTCGATCGTGGCCACCTCGCCGACGCTCTCGGCCTCCGACTCGCCGTCGAGGCTGCCGGTGAGGAGCGCCGTCCGCACGGCCTCGAGCCGCTCGAGCTCGTCGCGCAGGCGGCGGCGGGCGATGGAGGGCTCGGCCGGGGGCGTGGCCTCGTCGGCGGGGGTGACGAGGCCGTAGTGGCCGTCGTAGCGGCGGTACAGGACGTTGCCCCGCCCGGTGTCCGCGTTCCGGAACAGCAGGAAGGGCTCGTCGGACACCTGCAGCCACTCGATCGCGTCCTCGAGGCGCAGCTCCGGCGCCGGGCGGGGGTCGAGGGTGACCTCGACCGCGGTGGGCGGGAGCTCGTCGGTCGCCGCCACCGTCCGTCGCAGCCCGTAGCCGCCGTCTTCGGGCAGGCGGTGGACGACCGCGTCGTCGCCGGTGGCCAGCTCCTGGAACAGGTAGAAGTCGATGTCGAGGGTGTCGAGGTCGAAGACGGCCTCGTCGACGGTCATCTCCTCGAGCGCGTAGGTCTTCCGTCGCACGACCTCGCGCTCCTCGGGCGGCAGCTCGACGTAGCCGGGCCGTTCGGGTCGCTGCCAGGTGACGGTGTCGGGCGCGGTCGCCATGCTGCGCAGGGCCTTCTCCCGCTCGGCGCGGTGGTGGAGGCGGTCGCGCAGCCGCTCGTCCATCAGGTCGATCGCCGCCTGCATGTCGTGGGCGGCGACGTCGGCCCGCAGCAGCTTGCCGTTGACGTCGAGGGTCACCTTCGCCCGCGACGGCCGCTCGACCGCCGGGTCGGGCGCCTGCCGGAGGGTGATGCGGGCGTGGAGGACGGGCTCGTCGACGAGCCGCAGGGCCCGCCGCACCTTGTCGAGCGCGTACTCCTTCGCCGTCGAGGGCACGTCGCCACGGGTGACGACCTCGACGGCCGGCTCCTCGGGCGCCTCCGGCGGGCTGAGCAGCTCGCTCGGCGGGCGGGCGCCCTGGATCCACTGCTCGGCGATCTCGCCGTGCGCCGCCCGCGCCCACCAGGTGGCCGGGCGGTCGTCAGGCCCGATCCAGCGGACGACGACGAGGTCGCCGGCGCCCGAGGTCTCGACCGAGCGGACCCGGCCGGGCAGCCCGCTGTCGGGCAGCCACCCGCGGATGTGCCGGCCCCGCAGGTCCTCGTCGCCGGCGTGCACGACGGCGTCGGGGGCGTAGAGCTGGAGGGCGTCGTCGGTCTCGCCGGCGACGACGAGGTCGGCCCACAGCCGCACGACCGCCTCGGGGTGGTCGGTCAGCGCCCGGATGAGCGCCGGGCGGGCCGTCGTGAACGGGGCGGTGCCCCGCGCGGACGGCCGGCGGGCCCCGGCCATCTCACCGAAGCGGCGCTGGCGGCGCGAGACCCGGGTCCCCTCCCGGAGCGTGACGTTCGTCGCGATCGCGGTGCCGTCGACGCGCCGGATGTCGAAGTGCACCCGGGCGCCGGGGACGCGGGCCCGGGGCTCCATGTCGGACGCCCGCACGGGGTAGCGCTTGCCCCGACGGACGATGCGGCCGACGCCTTCGCGGGCGTCGTACCACTGCAGCAGGCCATCAGGCATGTGGCCTCACCTCCTGTGCCCACTCTGCGTCGTCGTCGGCGGGCTCGCCAGGGGAGAAGGTCCCGACGTGGAGCGGCCGGATCCACGCCGGGCGGCCATCACGACGCCCGGCGCTGCTCGTCGCCGCCCAGGTCGCCCAGCCCCGCGCCGTCGAGGACCTCGACGCCGGAGCCCTGGAGGCGGGCGGGGTCGAGGTGACGCACGACGTCGCCCGCGGCGTCGGCGCGCGACTCGGCGACCGCGGCCTCGCTCACGGCCTGCAACGTGGCGAGCACGGACCGGTGGTGCTCGACGGCGAGCTCGTCGCGGCGGTCGCGCACGATGCCGCGCACGAGGTCGATGAGGCACAGGGCGACGACCACACCGACGACGACGAGAGCGATCATGACGACAGCCTCCTGTGCTCATCCCTGGCTTCCCCGGTGGGGGCCCGGGTTATGCCGCCGATTCGGGCGCCCGGTCCGGGCGGACGGGCGGGGCACCGCGGGGGTGCGGCGCTCGCCCACTGGATACCAGCGGCCCTTAGCACTCACAACCAGAGAGTGCTAATCGTCACCACCCTGTCACCTGGGACGACGCAGACCCGGTGGCCCGGCCGGGCGCCACGGGCCGCCGGCGGCGGTCCGCGTGCACCCGCGCGCCACCGCGGCCCGCCGTCCCGGCGAGCCGATCAGACGAGGTCGGAGCCGTACCGCCGGGCGACGGCGCGGGCCTCGGGGCCCCCGGGATCGAAGGCGTCGCCCAGCCGGGCGGCCACCTCGGCGAACTCGTCGAAGGCCCGTTCGGCGCCGCCCGGCACCATCGCGACCAGCACGCGCCCGGGCCGGTCGCCCGCGACCCGGGGCGAGTGCACCGTGCCCCGGGGGACGAAGACGAACGCGCCGGGCGGGGCCCGGTGGACCGTGTCGCCGACGAGGATCTCGAAGGTGCCGTCGAGCACGTAGAACAGCTCGTCGGTGTCGTGGTGGACGTGCGGCGGCGCCACGAACCCGGGCGCGCTCGTCGCCTCCAGCACCGCGATCGAGCCGCCGGTGTCCGCGCCCCCCGCCTTGACCACCAGCCCCTCGGGGCCGGGGAGCGGCCGGCCGCCGCCGGCGGGGACGACGATCGGTTCGGGGGTCGGCGTCGCGTGGTCGTGGGTGTCTGCCATGGCCCCACGGTCCCGCTCGGCCGCCCGCCGCACCATCCCTCGATCGGGGGGTTGTGGCCCCGGAGGGCCGGCGGGACACTGGTCGGGTGAGGGACCCCACGCCGGCGGGGCGCCGCCGGCGGCGCTGCGACGAGCTCGTGCGGCGGGCGGCGACGGCGAGCGACGTCATGGGCGTCTTCGACGCGGCGTCGCGGCGGCTGCGGTCGCTCGCGCCCTACGACGCGGCGGCGTGGGTGTCCGCCGACCCGGTCACCGGGCTGCCGACCGGCCCCGCGCTGGTCGAGGACGTCGAGGACATCACCCAGGCGCTCTGCTCCGAGCACTGGCGCCGGGAGTTCGTCGTCGACGACGTGCACCTGTTCCGCCGGCTGGCGCGTGCCCCGGTCCCCGCGGGCGCGCTGCGGGCCAGCGTCGAGGACCCGACGGCCAGCGGGCGCTGGCGCACGTTCCTGCGCCCGCTCGGCTTCGTCGACGAGCTGCGGGTCGTCCTGCGGGCCGGCGGCACCGCGTGGGGCACGGTCACGTTGTGGCGCCGGCAGGGCCGACCGCGCTTCGGGGTCGACGAGGTGCGGCTGGTGGCGGCCCTGTCGACCCCACTGGGCGAGCTGCTGCGGGGCCGGCACCGGCCGGTCGCGGGGCCGCGCCCGGGCGCACCGCCCGACCCGCCCGGCCACCTCCTGTTCGACGCGGAGGCCCACCTGGTCGCCGCCGACGACGCCGGCTGCCGCTGGCTCGACGAGCTCCTCGCCGCGGAGGCACCGTCGGCCCGGGTGCCGACCGACCTGGGGATCGACGTCCCGCTGTGGATGGTCGTCCTCGTCCTGCGGGCCGCCGTGCGGGGGGCCGGCGAGGGCGGGGCCAGCGCCCGGGGGCGATCGGCTGCGGGCACGTGGGTCGCCTGCCACGCCGGCGCCCTCCGCCCCGCGGGCGCCGCCGGCCACGTCGCCGTCACCGTCGGCCCGGCGGCGCCGGCCGAGGTCGCGCCGATCGTCGCCGACGCCTACGAGCTCACCACCCGTGAGCGGGAGGTGGCGGTGCTCGTCGCCCGGGGCGCCGGCACCGCCGAGATCGCCACCGCCCTCGCCGTCTCGCCCCACACCGTGCGCGACCACGTGAGGTCCGCCCTGCGCAAGGTCGGGGTGGGCAGCCGAGGCGAGCTGGTGGCGACGCTCTTCGCCGACCACGTCGAGCCGGACCGGGTGCGGCGTGTCCGGCGCCACCCCCGGTCGGGGCCGGGTTCGGGCGCCGAGGCCGTATCGTCGGAGCTGTGGTGACATGACCACCCAAGGAGCTCCGATGGCGATCCAGTCTCCCCACCGGCCCCCGACGACCGTCGAGGCGGCACCGCCACTGGAAGTCGGCGGCACGCTGGTCGACCTGTTCTTCGACCGGGTCTCCCGCTGGTCGGACCGCACGGCGCTGCGCCACGTGGTCGACGGCACCTGGCGGGAGATCACCTGGCGGGAGTACGGCGACGCCGTGCGCGAGGCGGCCGCCGGCCTCGTGGCGGTCGGCGTCCAACCGGGCGACCGGGTCGGCATCCTCGCCGGGAACCAGCCCCGGTGGCACATGGCCGACATCGCCGCCATCACCGCCGGGGCCGTGTCGGTGCCCGCCTACCCGACCGGGGCGGCCAGCCAGGTGGCCCACGTCTTCGGCCACTCCGGGACCCGCGTCGCCTTCGTCGGCGACCGCGACCAGCTCGCCAAGGTGCTGCTCGCCCGCCCGCTCCTACCGGCGCTCGAGCGGGTCGTCATGCTGACCGACCCGCCCGACGGCATGGACGACGAGCTGATGCTCACCTTCGACGACCTCCGCTCGCTCGGCCGCCAGCACCTGGCCGAGCACCCCGACGTGCTGCGCGAGCGGTCCCGGGGGATCGAGGCCGACGACGTCGCCACGCTCGTCTACACCAGCGGCACGACGGGCCCGCCCAAGGGGGCGATGATCACCCACGCCAACATCACCGCCACCATCGAGTCGCTGACCAGCATCGTCAGCGTCGGCCCCGACGAGCGGTTCCTGTCGTTCCTCCCGCTCTCCCACGTGGCCGAGCGGGTGGTCAGCCACATCGCCCAGATCGTCTCCGGCGGCGAGACGTGGTTCGCCCGCAGCCTGGCCACCGTCCCCGCCGACATCCAGGACTGCCGGCCGACGATCTTCTTCGCCGTCCCCCGCGTCTGGGAGAAGTTCGAGCAGGGCGTGCGGGCCGGCGTCGCCCAGCAGCCGGCCCCCGTCCAGCGGCTGTTCGAGCGCTACGAGTCCCTGGGCCTGGCGCTGGTGGCCGAGCGGGAGGGCGGGCCCCGCGTGCGGCTCGTCGACCGGCTGGCCTACCACGCCCTCGACCGCACGCTCGGCGCCCGCGTCCGCCGCCAGATGGGGCTCGACCGGGGCCGGATCTTCGTGTCGGCCGCGGCGCCGATCCATGCCGACCTCGTGCGGTGGTTCCACGCCATCGGCATCCCCATCGCCGAGGTCTACGGCCAGACCGAGGACTGCGGCCCGACGACCATGAACCGCCCCGGCCGCATCCGCATCGGCACGGTGGGCGAGCCGCTCCCCGGCGTCGAGGTCCGGATCGCCGAGGACGGCGAGATCCTCGTGCGGGGGCCGAACGTCTGCGCCGGCTACTGGGACGACCCGGCCTCCACCGCCGAGCTCATCCGCGACGGCTGGATGCACTCGGGCGACCTCGGCGTGCTCGAGGACGGCTACCTGCGGATCGTGGGCCGCAAGAAGGACCTGCTCGTCACCTCGACCGGCAAGAACATCGCGCCGCAGGACATGGAGACGGCGCTGCAGAACCACCCGTTCATCTCCCAGGCCGTCATCGTCGGCGACGGCCGCAAGTACCTGACCGCCCTGATCGCCCTCGACGACAGCGCGGTGGCGAGCCAGCTGCAGGCGACGAAGGGCCACGGCAGCACCGAGGACCTGGCCACCCACCCGGTCGTCCAGCAGGGGGTGGCCGAGGCGATCGCCGCCGTCAACGCCGAGCGGTCGCGGGCCGAGCAGATCAAGGACTGGCGCATCCTGCCGCGGGAGCTGACCGTCGCCGGCGGCGAGCTGACGCCGACGCTCAAGGTCAAGCGCGACGTCGTGCTCCGGCGGTTCGCCCACCTCGTCGACGAGATGTACGCGGGCTGACCGGCGCGGCCGGCGCCACCGCGGTGCCGCGCCGGTCCCGGCCGGCGCAGCGGTGCTCGCGTCGTCCCGTGCCGCCGCGCCGGCCGTGCCCGCCGGTGCGGGGAGCCCGGCTCAGACCGGGCGGCCCTGCACCGAGATGCTGATGGCGTCGTGCGCCCGCCGGACGCCGCGCAGCGCCGCGAGGGCCCGCACGGCGACGGCCTGCTCCACCGCCTTGTCGACGGGAGCGGGGAGTGGGAGCTCGAGCAGCACCTGCAGGGTCCCGCCCTCGGGCGTGATCCTGCAGGCGACCTCGGCGGCGTCGAGGCCCTGGTCGGCGAGCAGCGGCCCCAGCATCGTCGTGACCGCCTGCTCGAGCGGGGCGAACCCCGTCGCGGCCGCCTGCTCGGCGGCGGCCACGAGCGGCGTGTCGCCGTCCGCCCGGCCGGCGAGGAACGGCTCGTAGGCCTCGGACGAGCCGACGTCCGCCGTCGCCACCACCGGGACGCCGGCCCGCACCGCGCAACCGAGGCCGGCCTCGTACGGCGTCGGGTCGGTGGCGGTGGCGTCGCGGGCGAGCACGGCCACGTCGGCCGCGCCCTCCTCCACGGGGCAGTCGCCCGGCCGCTCGACGCCACGGCACGGGAACGCCGGCCGGCCGTCGTCGTGGCACCGGACGACCCGGTGTCCGGCGGCGGTGAGGTCGGCCACGGCGGTGGCGCCCGCGCCCGGCCGGCTCTCGATGACCAGGACGTCGAGATGTCGGCTCATGTGGCGATCATCCGATCGCGGCGCCGGCGGCGACAGGGACCATCGGACGGGTCGCGTGTGACGAAGGTCCCGACCGGGCCCGGCCCGACCCGGCGTCGAGGGGTGTCCGTGGACCACAATGGGTGGGTGCGGGCGTTCCTCGACCTCCTCGCCGCCTGGCGCGGCGCCGCCGCCCACCACCTGCGGCGGCGGGTCCACCCCAGCGCTGCCGTCGGTGCGGCCCTGGTCCTGGTGTGCGGGCTCCTCGTCGCCGCGTTCGGCGCCCTCGACGACGGCGGCCGCGACCTCGTGCCGGCCGGTGCGGCCCGCGGGCCCGAGCCGTCGCCCCGGGCCGACGCCCCGGCGACCACCGGCGTCGCGGAGGCCCGCGCCGAGCCCGCGCCGGTGGGCGGTGCCGCGGGCGGTGCGGCCCCGGCGGCCACCGCCACGACCGGCCCGGCCGGCGACACCGCCGCGGCCCCGCCGCCGAGCAGCCCGGCCGGGGGCCGGATCCCGCCGACGACGGCTGCTCCGACCACGGTCCCGCCGCCGGCGACCGGGCCGGCCCCCGAGGAGGGCGCGCCGCCGGAGCCGGCCCCGGAGCCCACCGACCCGCCGGCGAGCACGACGACGGCGCCACCGGCGCCCGACCTGCTGGCACCGTTGCGGCCCCTGCTCGAGCTGCTCGGCCTCGGCTGACGCCGCGAGCCACCGGTGACCCGCGCATCGGCCACACTGGCAGCCATGCGGGCCAGCCGGACCCTCCTCGCCCTCGTTGCCGCCGTGGTGGCGGCGGGCGGCTGCGTGCACGCCGACGTCCCCGAGTCGCTACCCGAGCCGTCCACGACGACGCTCGAAGCGGCCGCCCCGCCCGACGAGGAGCCCGACTGCGGCGACCCGGTCGCCAGCCTGCGGCCGACGGGCCCCGCGACCACCGACGTGCCGCCGGGCAGCTACATGGCCGAGATCCAGCGGCGCGGCCACCTCCGGGTGGGCGTCGACGTCGCCACCATGCAGCTGTCGAGCGTCGACCCCCTGACCGGCGAGTTCGAGGGCTTCGACGTGGACATCGCCCGGGAGGTGGCCGCCGCCCTGTTCGGCGACCCCGACGCGGTCGCCTTCGTCGGCGTCCCCTCCAGCGACCGGGTGGCGGCCCTGGTCGAGGGGCGGGTCGACCTCGTCGCCTCGACGTTCACGCCGACCTGTGGGCGGCGCCGGGACGTCGACTTCTCGACCGACTACTACACCTCCGGGCAGCAGGTGCTGCTGCGCCGCAGCGACCCGGCCCGCACGGCCGAGGACCTGGCCGGCCGCCGGATCTGCGCGTCGGCAGGCACGACGACGCTGGCCAACCTGGCCGAGCTGCCGGGCGTCGAGCCGGTGCCGGCCGCCGAGCGGGCGGACTGCCTGGTCATGATGCAGCGGGGCGAGGCCGACGGCATGTCGACCAACGACACGATCCTCGTCGGGTTCGCCGCCCAGGACCCGACCCTGCACATCGTCCGGGTGGACATCAGCACCGAGCCGACGGCGCTCGGCCTGCCGAAGGGCCACCCCGAGTGGGTGCGGTACGTGAACGCCGTGCTGGAGGACGTCCGGGCCTCCGGGCGCTGGCAGGAGCTGTACGACACCTGGCTCGCCGACCTGCTCGGCCCGACCGACGGGCCGCCCGCGCCGACCTACCTCGACTGACCCCACGACCATGGCGTCGACCCTCGCCGACCACCTCCACGCGCCCCGCGACGGTGACGGATCGCCCTCCGAGGCCGTCCTCGACGCGGTCACGAGCTGGGTGGCGTCGCGGGGGATGGCGCTGTACCCGGCGCAGGAGGAGGCGATCCTCGAGGTCTGCGCCGGCAACAACGTCGTGCTGGCCACGCCGACCGGCTCGGGCAAGTCGCTCGTGGCGCTCGCCGCCCACGCCGTGGCGCTGGCCGAGGGGCGGCGGTCGTTCTACACGGCGCCCATCAAGGCCCTGGTGTCCGAGAAGTTCTTCGACCTGTGCCGCGAGCTCGGCTCCGAGCGGGTCGGCATGCTGACCGGCGACGCCGCGGTCAACCCCGGCGCCCCGGTCATCTGCTGCACCGCCGAGGTCCTCGCCAACCTCGCGCTGCGCGACGGCGAGCGGGCGGACGTCGGCCAGGTGATCATGGACGAGTTCCACTTCTACGCCGACCCGGACCGGGGCTGGGCCTGGCAGGTGCCGCTGCTGACGCTGCCGCAGGCGCAGTTCCTGCTGATGTCCGCGACGCTGGGCGACACCCACCGCTTCGAGGTCGAGCTGACCGAGCGCACGGGCCGGCCGACGGTGGCGATCCGCAACGCCACCCGCCCCGTGCCGCTCGAGCTCGCCTACCGCACCACGCCGCTGCACGAGACGATCGACGAGCTGCTGGCGACCGACCGGGCGCCGGTCTACGTCGTCCACTTCACCCAGCAGTCGGCGGTCGAGCGGGCGCAGTCGCTCATGAGCATCAACATGTGCAGCCGGGAGGAGAAGGCGGCCATCGCCCGGGCCGTCGGCGGGTTCCGGTTCGGCCCGGGGTTCGGGCGGTCGCTGTCCCGCTTCGTCCGCCACGGCATCGGCGTCCACCACGCCGGCATGCTCCCGAAGTACCGCCGGCTCGTGGAACGGCTCGCCCAGGAGGGCCACCTCAAGGTCATCTGCGGCACCGACACCCTCGGCGTCGGCATCAACGTGCCGATCCGCACGGTCCTGTTCACCCAGCTGTGCAAGTACGACGGCGCGACCTCGCGCCTGCTCACCGCCCGGGAGTTCCACCAGATCGCCGGCCGGGCGGGCCGGGCCGGCTTCGACACCGTCGGGTACGTGTGGGTGCAGGCGCCGGAGCACGTCATCGAGAACGAGCGGGCCCTCGCGAAGGCCGGCGACGACCCCCGGAAGCGGCGGAAGGTCGTGCGGCGCAAGCCCCCCGCCCGCGGCTACGTGCCGTGGAACGAGCAGGTGTTCCAGCGCCTGGCCGCCGCCCCGCCCGAGCCGCTGACCTCGCAGTTCACGGTGTCGCACTCGATGTTGCTGAACGTGCTCGACCGGCCGGGCGACGGCTGCGAGGCGCTGAAGCGGCTGCTGCTCGACAACCACGACCCCCGCCCCCGCCAGCGCCGGCACATCCGCCGGGCCATCGCCATGTACCGCTCGCTGGTCCGGGCGGGCGTGATCGAGCGACTGGACGAGCCCGACGAGGACGGCCGCCGGGTGCGGGTGACCGTCGACCTGCAGGTCGACTTCGCGCTCAACCAGCCGCTGTCGCCGTTCGTGCTCGAGGCGCTGCGCCACCTCGACCCGGGCAGCCCCGACTACCCGCTCGACGTCCTGTCGGTCGTCGAGTCGGTGCTGGAGGACCCCGCCGTCGTGCTGTGGGCCCAGCTCGACCGGTTGAAGGCCGAGACGGTCGCCCGGCTGAAGGCCGAGGGCGTGCCCTACGAGGAGCGCATGGCCGAGCTCGAGCGGCTCGAGCACCCCAAGCCCCTCGCCGAGCTGATCGAGCCGCTGTTCGAGCGCTACGCGACCGAGCACCCCTGGGTGGCCGACCACGAGATCCGCCCGAAGTCCGTCGCCCGCGACATGTACGAGCGGGCGATGACCTTCGCCGACTACATCGGCCACTACGGGCTGGCCCGGGCCGAGGGCCTGGTCCTGCGGTACCTGACCGACGCCTACAAGGGCCTGGTCCAGACCGTCCCCGAGGACGCCAAG
>DATGPY010000088.1:0-19847 GCA_035304465.1 Acidimicrobiales bacterium
CAGAAGCTCGACCCCTACATCAACGTCGACCCGGGGACGATGAACCCGTTCGAGCACGGAGAGGTGTTCGTCACCGACGACGGCGGCGAGACCGACCTCGACCTCGGGCACTACGAGCGCTTCATCGACGAGTCGCTGTCGCGGGGCAGCAACGCCACCACGGGCTCGATCTACTCGGCGGTCCTCGCCGCCGAGCGCCGGGGCGACTACCTGGGCAAGACCGTCCAGGTGATCCCCCACATCACCGACGAGATCAAGCGCCGCATCATGCGCCTGGCCGGCGACGACGTCGACGTCGTCATCACCGAGATCGGCGGCACGGTCGGCGACATCGAGATCCTGCCCTTCCTCGAGGCGATCCGGCAGCTGCGCCTCGACGTGGGCCGGCGCAACGTCGCCTTCGTCCACGTCACGCTCGTGCCCTTCATCGGCCCGGCCGGCGAGCAGAAGACGAAGCCGACCCAGCACTCGGTCACCGAGCTGCGGGCGCGGGGCATCCAGCCCGACGTCATCGTCTGCCGCAGCGAGCGTCCCCTCAGCGACGCCCTCAAGCAGAAGATCTCCCGGCTGTGCGACGTGCCGCCCGAGGCGGTCGTCAACGCCGCCGACGCCGAGAACCTCTACGAGGTGCCGCTCACCCTCCACGAGGAGGGCTTCGACGACGTCGTCGTCCGCCACCTCGAGCTGGACGACCGGCCGCCGGACCTGACCGAGTGGGAGCGGCTGGTGGCCCGCATCGAGTCGGCGACCCGCGAGGTCCGGATCGGCATCATCGGCAAGTACGTGAGCCTGCCCGACGCCTACCTGTCGGTGGTCGAGGCGCTGAAGCACGGCGGCTTCCACCACGGGGCCCGGGTCGAGGTCGACTGGATCCAGGCCGAGGAGGTCGAGGGCCTGCTGGCCGAGGGGCGGCTGCGCGACCTCGACGGCATCGTGATCCCCGGCGGGTTCGGCGAACGGGGCGTCGAGGGCAAGATCGCCGCCGCGGGCTACGCCCGTGAGCACCGCATCCCGTGCCTCGGGCTGTGCCTCGGCATGCAGGTCATGGCCATCGAGTTCGCCCGCAACGTGCTGGGCATGACCGGCGCCAACTCGACCGAGTTCGACCCGACGACGCCGTACCCGGTGATCGACCTCATGGACAGCCAGCGGGACGTCACCGAGAAGGGCGGCACCATGCGGCTCGGTGCCTACGTCGCCGAGCTGGTCGAGGGGTCGATCGTGGCCGAGGCGTACGAGAAGACCGTGGTGTCCGAGCGCCACCGCCACCGCTACGAGTTCAACCCCCGGTTCCGCAGCCGGTTCGAGGGCAGCGGGTTCGTCTGCTCGGGCACCTCGCCCGACGGGCGGCTGGTCGAGTTCATCGAGCTGGCCGACCACCCGTTCTGGGTGGGGACCCAGGCGCACCCCGAGTTCAAGAGCCGGCCCAACCGGCCGGCGCCGCTGTTCCGGGAGTTCGTGGCCGCCGCGCTCGACCGGGCCGAGGGTCGCCGTCCCCACCTGTTCCCGGTGGACGACGCCGTCGCCGTGCGGACCGCCCCGTGACCGCCCCGGAGCCCGGGCCCGTCTTCCGGGTCCTCGCCGAGCGCCCCGAGTGGGAGGGCCGGCGCATCGCCGCCGCCGTCCTCGAGGTCGAGGGGCCCGACGGCAGCCGCCACGAGCGCGAGGTGGTCCGCCACCCCGGGGCGGTCGGTGTCGTGCCGCTCCACGACGACGGCACCGTCACCCTCGTGCGCCAGTACCGGGCGGCGGTCGACCAGGACCTGTGGGAGGTGCCGGCCGGCCTGCGCGACGTGGACGGCGAACCGCCCGAGGTGACCGCCCGCCGCGAGCTGGTCGAGGAGGCCGGCCTGCAGGCCGAGCGGGTCGAGCACCTCGTGACCTTCCACAACTCGCCCGGCTTCACGGACGAGGCCGTGGTGCTCTACGTGGCGACCGGCCTGTCGCCGGTGCCGGACGACCGGCAGGGCATCGAGGAGCAGCACATGGCCGTCGAACGGGTGCCGCTCGGCACGGCGCTGGCCATGGTCGACGACGGGCGGATCACCGACGCGAAGACCGTCATCGGCCTCCAGGCCGTCGCCCGCCGGGTCGCCCCGCCGGGCTAGTCGCGCCGGGCCGCGCCCTCCGGGCGGCGGTCCGCCGGTCAGCCGCAGCCGCAGGCGCCGCCGCAGCAGCCGCCGCCGGCGGCGGGCGCGGCGTCGGCCCCCGTGGCCCGGCCGCCCACGGCGACGAGCGGCATGAGCTTGACGGTGTCGGTGTGGCCGGCGGGGCAGGCCACGGGCGCGGACGCCTCGCTCATCGACCGGCGGACCTCGAAGGTCTCGCCGCAGGTGCGGCAGCGGAAGTCGTACAGCGGCACGGGTCTCCTCGCAGCGTCGACCGGTGGGGACGGACCCGCTCCCCGGTCGGGTCCCGGGTGCCACGTTACCGCCGACCGGCGTCCTAGGGTGACGGCCGATGCCGACGACCGCCGGGACCACCAGCCCGCCTCCCGCCGGCAGCGCCGAGGTGCACGACCCCGCGGAGGCGTCCGACCTGTTGCCGCTGGCCGTCGAGGAGTGGCTGACGTGGCTCGCCACCGAGAAGGGGCGGGCGCCGGCCACCCTCGCCGCCTACCGGCGCGAGATCCGCCGGTGGTGGCGGTGGCTGCGGTCGCGGGACCTCGACCTGGGCGACGTGCAGGAGCCCGACGTCGAGGCCTACGTCGGCCACCTGCGGGACACCGGCCTGGCCCCGGCGACGGTGGCGCGGGCGGTCGTGGCGGTGCGGTCGCTGCACCGGTTCCTGGCCGTCGAGGGGCACACCGCGACCGACCCCGGGGCCCTGGTGGAGGCGCCACGGGTGCCGGCGGGCCTGCCCAAGGCGCTGACCGAGGAGGAGGTCGCCGCGCTGCTGGGGGCGGTGGAGGGCGACGACCCGATCGCCCGGCGGGACCGGGCCATCCTCGAGGTGCTCTACGCCACCGGGCTGCGCATCTCGGAGCTCGTCGGCCTCCGGCTCGGCGACCTCGACCTCGAGTCCGGCCTGCTGCGGGCCTTCGGCAAGGGGTCGCGGGAGCGCATGGTGCCCGTCGGCACGCACGCGACCGCCGCCCTGGTCACCTGGCTCGGACCGGGCGGCCGGCCAGCGCTGGCGCCCGAGCGGTGGGCCCGGCGGGACGACGCCGACGCCGTGTTCCTCAACCGCCGGGGCGGGCGGCTCACCCGCCAGGGGGCGTGGCTGGTGGTCAAGCGGTGGGCGACGGCCGCGGGCCTGGCCCACAAGCTGTCGCCCCACGTGCTGCGGCACTCCTGCGCCACGCACATGCTGGAGCGGGGGGCCGACATCCGGGCGGTCCAGGAGATGCTGGGTCACGCCTCGATCAGCACGACGCAGGTGTACACCCGGGTGTCGACCGAGCGCCTGCTGGCCGCCTACCGGGCCGCCCACCCGCGGGCCCGCCGGTCGTGATCGTGGCGGCCCGGCGGGCCGGTGACCACGCGCCGAGCCCGATCGGCAGCGCACCGTCGCCATCCGCCGTGGTTCCGGTACCCTGCGGTTGATGACCGACCAGACCCTGCTGTCAACGCTGCGCGGCCAGCTCGAGGACGAGCGCGCCCGACTGGAAGCGCAGATCGCGGCGCTCGAGGTCGGTTCCGACGGGTCCTACGACGACAACTTCGCCGACTCCGGGCAGGTGACCGCCGAGCAGAGCGAGAACCTGGCGCTTCTCAACCAGCTGAACGACCAGCTGGAGGAGATCGAGCACGCGCTGTCCAAGATGGACGACGGGACGTACGGGGTCTGCGAGGTGTGCGGCCGGCCGATCGCCGAGGCCCGCCTCGAGGCGATGCCGGCGACCCGGTTCTGCATCGACCACGCGTGACGGCCGCCGGTCGTCTGCGGCACCTGACCCACCTGGCGCGGCGGTTCGTCGGGTCGCTGTGGCCCGCGGGGCCGCCGGTTGGCGACGAGCGCTGGGCCGAGGGCGTGCTCACCCCCGGCGAGCGGGACCTGTGGCGGCGCATGGGCGGCGCCGACCGCCGCCACGCCGTCGCCGTGGCCCGCCGCACCGAGCAGGCGCTCGGGCCCCGGGCCACCCGTCCGGTGCTGGCCGCCGCGCTGCTGCACGACGTCGGCAAGGTGACGAGCGACCTCGGGCCGGTCCGCCGGGCCGCGGCCACCGTGGCCGGGGCCCTGGCCGGGCGCGCCCGGGCGGAGCGCTGGAGCGTGCGTGGCGGCGCGGTCGGCCGCGTCGGGCGCTACCTGTGCCACGACCGGATCGGCGCCGCGCTGCTGGCCGCCGCGGGCAGCGACGAGCTCACGGTGACCTGGGCCCGGGAGCACCACCTGGCGCCCGAGCGCTGGTCGCTGCCGGCCGACGTCGCGTCCGCCCTGAAGGCGGCCGACGACGACTGACCGTCGCCGGAGGCCGGGCGCGGCGCGGCGGTCACAGCGGGGGCAGGCCGAGGCGGTCGCGCACCCGCACCATGGTGGCCGAGGCGGTCTTGCGGGCCTTCTCGGCCCCCATGGCCAGGATGCGGGCGGTCTCTGCGGGGTCGGCGGCCAGCTCGGCGTAGCGTTGCTGCAGCGGGCGCAGCAGCTCGATGACGGCCTCGGCGGTGTCGGCCTTCAGCGGGCCGTACTGCGTGTAGCCGGCGGCGACCTCGTGGGGGTCGCGGTCGGTGGCCGCGGCCAGGATGGCGACCAGGTTCGACACCCCGGGCTTGGCCTCGGGGTCGTAGCGGACCTCGGCCTCGCTGTCGGTCACCGCCCGCTTGAACTTGCGCTCGATGGCCTTCGGCTCGTCCAGCACCAGCACCGTGCCCTGGGGCGACTCGAGCGACTTGGACATCTTGCGGCGGGGGTCCTGCAGGTCCATGACCCGGGCGGCCACCGGGGGGATCGCCGCCTCGGGCACGACGAAGGTCTCGCCGTAGCGGCCGTTGAACCGGATGGCCAGGTCGCGGGCCAGCTCGAGGTGCTGGCGCTGGTCGTCGCCCACCGGCACCCGCTCGGTGTCGTAGAGCAGGATGTCGGCGGCCATCAGCGCCGGGTAGGTGAACAGGCCGGCCGACACGAACTCGCTCCGGTCGGCCTTCTCCTTGAACTGCGTCATCCGGCGCAGCTCGCCGAAGGACGCGGTGCACTCCATGATCCAGCCCAGCTCCGTGTGCTCGGCCACGTGGCTCTGGGCGAAGAGCGTGACCACCTCGGGGTCGAGGCCGGCGGCCACGAGCACCTGGGCGAGCTCGAGGATCTTGGCCCGCAGCTCGGTCGGGTCCTTCGGGACGGTGAGCGCGTGGAGGTCGACGATGCAGTACAGGGCGTCGTCGTCGTGCTGGGTGGCGACCCAGCGGCGCACGGCTCCCAGGTAGTTGCCGAGGTGGATCTCACCGGTGGGTTGGATGCCGGAGAACACGCGCGCCATGGACGCCGATGGTAGAGGGTGCTCCCGCCGGTCCCCGCACCCGCTCCGGCCCCCGCGGCGGTCCGCGTCCGCCCGGTGACCTGGTGATTATCATCGCCCCGATGCCCTACGAGGTGCAGACCCCCGTCTTCGAGGGCCCGCTCGACCTGCTGCTCCACCTGATCCTGGCCGAGCAGGTCGACCTCTACGAGGTGAAGCTGTCGACCATCGTCGACGGTTACCTCGCCGAGCTCGAGCGGATGGAGCGGCTCAACCTCGAGGTGGCCAGCGAGTTCCTGCTCATCGCGGCCACCCTCGTCGAGCTGAAGAGCCGCCGCCTGCTCCCCCAGAGCGACGAGATGGACCTCGACGACGAGCTGGCGCTGTGGGAGGAGCGCGACCTGCTGCTCCACCGCCTCGTCGAGTGCAAGACCTTCAAGGAGGCCGCGGTCGCCCTGTCGGCCATGGCCGCCGAGGCCGGCCGGAGCGTCGGCCGGACGGTCGGCGTCGACGAGCGCTTCGTCGGGCTGATGCCCGACGTCCTCGCCGGCGTCACGCCGGAGGACCTGCGCCGGGCCTACCTGCGGGCGGTCGCCCCCAAGCCCACGCCGCGGGTCGACCTCGACCACGTGGCGCCGATCCGCGCCTCGGTGACCGACGCCATCGCCGAGCTGCTGGAGGAGCTGCCGCTGGCCGGGCGCACCACCTTCCGGGAGCTGACCGCCGGCCTCGTCGACCGGATCGAGATCGTCGTGCGCTTCCTCGCCGTGCTCGAGCTGTACAAGGTCGGCATGGTCGACCTCGAGCAGCCCCGGACCTTCGGCGAGATCACGGTCGCGTGGCTGGGGCGCGACCACGACGGTGCGCGCGAGCTGGCCGAGATCGACGCCTACGACGGGTGATCCGATGACCGACGCCCCCTCACCGGCCCCCGAGCCCTGGCCCGACGGCGCGTCCGGGCGGGCCCGGGCCGACGCCCGCCGGGCGCTGGAGGCGATCATCCTCGTCGCCGAGCAGCCGGTCGGCACCAACCTGCTCGGCCAGCTGCTGGAGATGCGCCCGGCCCTCGTCGAGCAGCTCTGCCGCGAGCTGGCGGAGGAGTACGAGCGCGAGGGCCGCGGCTTCCAGCTGGCCCGCGTGGCCGGCGGCTGGCGCTTCCAGACCCACCCGGACCTCGCCCCCTACGTCGAGCGCTTCGTGCTCGAGGGGCAGAACGCCAAGCTGTCGGCCGCGGCGCTGGAGACGCTGGCCATCGTCGCCTACAAGCAGCCGATCTCGCGGGCCCAGGTGGCCTCGATCCGGGGGGTCAACGTCGACGGCGTGATGCGGACCCTGCAGCAACGGGGCTACATCACCGAGGTCGGGCGCGACCCCGGTCCGGGGCAGGCGATCATGTTCGGGACGACGCCGCGGTTCCTCGAGGCGCTCGGCATCGACTCGCTCGACGAGCTGCCACCGCTCGGCGACTTCGTCCCCGACGCGTCGGTCGTCGAGCAGCTCGAGCGGGGGCTGCGGCCCGAGGGCCCGACCGTGCCCGAGCCCACCGACTTCGGCGAGCCCGACGGCACCGGCCCGGCCGCGGCGGGCACGGGACCGGACGGCGACGACCGCGCCGCCGGGGGGCCCGAGGCCCCCGAGGCGTGAGCCCCGACGGGGAGCGGCTGCAGAAGATCCTCGCCCGCGCCGGCATCGGCAGCCGGCGGGCCTGCGAGGAGCTGATCGCAGCCGGGCGGGTGCGCGTCAACGGCGCGGTGGCCGCGCTCGGCGACCGCGCCGACCCCGACGCGGACGTCATCGAGGTCGACGGCGTGCGCGTCGGCACCCGCCAGGGCCTCGTCTACTACCTGCTCAACAAGCCGAGGGGCGTGGTGTCGACCGCGTCGGACCCCCAGGGGCGGCCCACCGTCGTCGACCTGGTGCCGAGCGACCCCCGCGTCTACCCGGTCGGGCGCCTCGACGCCGACACCGAGGGCCTCCTGCTGCTCACCAACGACGGCGACCTGGCCCACCGGCTGACCCACCCGTCCTACGGCGTCCAGAAGGAGTACCTCGCCGAGGTGGCGGGGACGCCGTCCCGGGGTGCGCTGCGCCGGCTGCGCGAGGGCGTCGAGCTGGAGGACGGGCCGACGGCGCCGGCCACGGTGTCGCTGGTCGGTGACCACCTGCTGCGCATCGCCGTCCACGAGGGCCGCAACCGCCAGGTGCGGCGCATGTGCGAGGCCGTCGGCCACCCGGTCCGGCGCCTCGTCCGGGTGCGCATCGGCCCCCTCGTCGACCGGCGGTTGGCGCCGGGCCGGTGGCGGCACCTGACCCAGCAGGAGGTCCGGGCGCTCGAGCGGGCCGCGGCGTCGCGCCCCCGGCCCCCGAGCCGGGGGCGCGACGGCCGGGGACGGCGGCCGCCGAGTGGTCGGCAGGGCACGGGACGCCGCTAACCTCGACGCGTCATGCCCCCTGTCGTCCGGGCGCTGCGCGGCGCCACCACCATCGACGTCGACGAGAAGGACCACCTGTTCGAGCGGGTGATCGCGCTGCTCCAGGCGCTGTTCGAGCGGAACCGGATCGAGCACGACGACCTCATCAGCGTGCTGTTCACGGCCACCGACGACATCCGCTCGGCCTTCCCGGCCGAGGCCGCCCGGAAGTTCGGCCTCGGCGACGTCCCGCTGATCTGCGCGCGCGAGCTCGACGTCGAGGGCGGGACGCCCCGCTGCATCCGGGTGATGATCCACCTGTACACCGACCGGTCCCGGGGCGAGCTGCACCACGTCTACCTCGAGGGCGCCCGCCACCTGCGCGACGACCTCCCCGCCTGACGTGGTCCTCGGGCAGCCCCCCACGCCGGGCCGCGCCGTGATCGTCGGCACCGGGCTGATCGGCGGCTCGATCGGCATGCGCCTTCGCCGCGAGGGCTGGTACGTCACCGGCCGCGACCTCGACCCCGACCGGGCGACGCGGGCGCTCGAGCTGGGTGCGCTCGACGCCGTCGGCGAGGACCCCGAGGCCACGATCACCTTCGTCGCCACGCCGGTGCGCGCCGTGGCCGACGAGGCCCGCCGGGCCCTGGCCGCGGGGTCGGGCCTGGTCACCGACGTGGGCGGTGTCAAGGCGTCGATCGTCGAGGCGGTCGACGACCCCCGGTTCGTCGGCGGCCACCCGATGGCCGGGTCCGAGCAGGACGGGGTCGACGGGGCCACCCCCGACCTCTTCCAGGGGGCGACCTGGGTGCTCACGCCGACCGACGGCACCGACGCCGAGGCCTACGCCCAGGTGCGCCAGATCGTCGGCACCCTGGGCGCCGAGACCGTCGCCCTGCCCCCGGACCGCCACGACGAGCTGGTGGCCGTCGTGTCCCACGTCCCGCACCTGACGGCCGCGACGCTCATGCGCCTGGCCGACGCCCGCAGCGTCGAGCACCGGGCGCTGCTGCGGCTGGCCGCCGGTGGGTTCCGGGACATGACCCGGGTCGCGTCCGGCCACCCGGGCATCTGGCCCGACATCTGCAGCGACAACCGCACCGCCATCGTCGAGGTGCTCGACCAGCTCATCGACGCGCTGCGCGACATGCGCGACGTCGTCGCCGCCGGCGACCGCGGCGCGCTGCTCGCCGCGCTGGAGCAGGCCCGGGCCGCGAGGGTCAACCTGCCGGCCCGGTTCCGCACCGCCGCCGACCTCAGCGAGGTCCGGGTGCCCGTGCCCGACCGCCCCGGCGCGGTGGCCGACGTGGCCATCCTGGCCGCCGACCTCGACGTCAACATCGTCGACCTGGAGATCGCCCACTCGACCGAGGGCCCCCAGGGCGTGCTCGTCATGCTCATCGAGACCGGTGCGGTCGAGGAGTTCCGCAAGGCGCTCGTCGGCCGGGGGTACCGGCCGGCGGTCCAGCCGGTGGAGAGCTGAGCCGTGACCGCCGCGGCGACGCCGCCGGCCGCCCGGGCGGTCACGCCGGTCGAGGGCCCGCTGGCGGCCACGGTCACCGTGCCGGGGTCGAAGAGCCTCACCAACCGTGCCCTCGTCTGCGCCGCGCTGGCCCGGGGCACCTCGGTCGTCCGGGGCGCGCTGGTGGCCGACGACACCGAGGCGATGCGCACGGCGCTGGCCCGGCTGGGGGCCGGTGTCGAGGTCGACGAGGCGACCGGGCACGTCGCCGTGACCGGCACGGCCGGGCGGCCGCGCCCGGGCCCTGTGGAGCTCGACCTGCGCCTGTCGGGGACGACGAGCCGCTTCCTGCTGCCGGTCGTGGCCCTGGGCGAGGGTCGCTACCTCCTCGACGGCCGGCCGCCGCTGCGGGCCCGGCCCATGGGGCCGGTCCTGGACGGCATCCGGGCGCTGGGGGCGGCGGTCGAGCACCACGGCGAGCCCGGCCACCTGCCGGTCACCGTCGTCGCCCCGGGCGGGCTGGAGGGGGGTGAGGTGGCCGTCGCCGGCGACGTCTCCAGCCAGTTCGTGTCCGGCCTGCTGCTGGCGGCGCCCTGCACCCGCCGGGGCCTGCGGCTACGGGTGACGACGCCGCTGGTCGCCCGCCCCTACGTCGAGCTCACCACGGCGGTCATGGCGGCCTTCGGGGCGGTGGTGGCCGAGCGGCCCGACGGCCCCGGGGCCGGGCACGCCTTCGAGGTCGCCCCCGGCGGGTACCGGGCGGCCACCTACGACGTCGAGCCGGACGCCTCGACCGCGTCGTACTTCCTGGCCGCGGCGGCGATCGCCGGCGGCCGGGTCACCGTCGAGGGCCTGGGCGAGGGGAGCCGGCAGGGCGACGCCCGCTTCGCCGACCTGCTGGCGGCCATGGGGGCGCGGGTCGAGCGGACCGCGACGTCGACGACCGTCGTCGGCACCGGGCGGCTGCGGGGCCTGGGCGAGGTCGACATGCGGGACATGCCGGACATGGCCCAGACGCTCGCGGCCGTCGCGGTCTTCGCCGAGGGCGCGACGCGCGTCACCGGGATCGAGGTCGTCCGGGGGCACGAGACCGACCGCATCGCCGCGGTCGTCGCCGAGCTGCGCCGGGCCGGGATCCGGGCGGACGAGCACCGCGACGGGTTCACGGTCCACCCGGGCACACCGCAGCCGGCCCGGATCCGGACCTACGACGACCACCGGATGGCCATGAGCTTCGCGCTCCTCGGCCTGCGGGCACCGGGGATCGAGATCGCCGACCCCGACTGCGTGGGCAAGACGTTCCCCGGGTTCTGGCAGGCGTTCGACGCGCTGCGGGACTCGGGGACGGCCGCGGCGGGGAAGTAGGGTGCGCACCTCGTGAAGGTGATCGCGATCGACGGCCCGGCGGGGTCGGGCAAGTCCACCGTGGCGCGCCGCCTGGCCGAGCGGCTGGGCATGGACTACCTCGACACCGGGGCCATGTACCGGGCGGTCACGTTCGCCGCGCTGCGGCGGGGGATCGACCCGGCGGACGCCGAGCCGGTGGCCCGGCTGGCCCGGGCGGTCGACCTGGAGGTGACCCCCACCGAGGTGCGCGTCGACGGCGTCGACGCCACCATCGAGATCCGGGGCCCCGAGGTGTCGCGGGCGGTGTCGCTGGTGGCCGCCAACCCCGAGGTGCGGACCGAGCTCGTGCGCCGCCAGCGCGAGTGGGCGGCCGGTCGGGGCGGGGGCGTGGTCGAGGGCCGGGACATCGGCTCGGTCGTGTTCCCGGACGCGGCGTTGAAGGTCTACCTGACCGCCCGGCCCGAGGTGCGGGCCGAGCGGCGCGCCGCCGAGGTGACCGGGCTCGACTACGAGACCGTCGCCGCCGACATGGCCCGCCGCGACGCCCTCGACCAGGGGCGGGAGACGGCCCCGCTGCGGGTCCCGGAGGGGGCGTTCGAGCTGGACACGAGCGACATGACGGTCGAGGAGATCGTCGACGAGATCGTGCGGAGGCTGGGGGATGGCTGACGGCGAGGCGACGCCGCCGCAGGAGGGGACGACCTCGGGTGCCGCACCCGCGCCGGCGGGCACGGGCAGCGCCGCGGGCGAGGCGGGCACCGCGGGGGACGGGACGTCGGCGCCCGCCCGCCAGAGCGCCCGGGCCCGCCGCCGCCAGGCCCGGGTGGACGCCATCCGGGCCCAGGGCGTGGACGTCCACCCGCCCACGCGGCTGGAGCGCACGTCCTACATGCTGCTCCGGGGCCTGTTCATCCTGCTGGCGAAGCCGTACTTCCGGCTCGAGGTGCACGGTGCCGAGAAGGTGCCCACCGACGGCCCGTTCGTCCTGGCCCCGGTGCACCGGTCGAACCTCGACTTCATCCTCGCCTCGACCGTCCACCGCGGCCGGATGCGCTACATGGGCAAGGCGTCGATCTGGAAGTCCCGGTTGCTCGGGCGGTTCGTCGCCATGCTCGGCGCCTTCCCCGTGCACCGCGGCACCGCCGACCGCGAGTCGCTGCGGACCTGCATGCGGATCATCGAGAACGGCGAGCCGCTGGTCATGTTCCCCGAGGGCACCCGGCGGACCGGCGACGAGGTCACCGACCTCTACGACGGGCCGGCCTACGTCGCCGCCCGGGCCGGCGTGCCGCTGGTGCCGGTCGGCATCGGCGGGTCGGACGCCGCCATGCCCATCGGCGCCAAGCTCATCCGCCCCCGCAAGATCGTCCTCGTCGTCGGCGACCCCATCCACCCGCCCGCCGGCGAGGGGAGCGGGCGGGTGCCGCGACGGGTCGTGCGCCAGCTCACCGAGCGCCTGCAAGACGAGATCCTGGCGCTCTACGACGAGGCCCGCCGGCTCGCGGGCTGACCCGAGGGTCGCCCCGCCGGCGCCGGCGGGTCCGGCCCCGAGGTCAGCCGTGGAGCATGACCCCGAGCACGACGGCGGCGACCGCGGCCAGCCCGCTCAGCGCCCCGCCGGCGGCGAGGACCGCCCGGGACCGGGCACCCGCGTGCACCGCGGCGGCGACGCCGGAGACCGCCACAACGGTGACCTTGACGAACAGCGTCACCTGCCAGTCGGTGTCGAGGTCGCCGACCGGCAGCTCGAGCAGGTTCCAGATGCCGGTGGCGACGAGGACGGCGAAGGCCGGCCAGGCGATGCGGTCGAACCGGCGGGCCACGGTGCGGGGCACGTCGTCGCCCAGCGCGCGCAGGCCAGGGACGAGCCCGGCCAGGGTGAGCTGGCCGCCCACCCAGACGGTGGCGGCGAGGACGTGCAGGCTGAGGCGGACGGTGTCGGCGGTGAGCGGCAGCACGGCGCGGGTCGCGGGACGTCGGTCGGGGCGCGGCGCGGGGCGGTCCGGTCAGGCCAGCATGGCCAGCACGTCGCTGGCCGCGAGCTGGCGGTCGTTGAGGGCCGGCCGGTCGGGCACCGACCCGCCGAACCCGAAGGTCGCCAGGACGTCGAGGCCGGTGAGCAGGTCGCGCAGCTCCCGTGGGGGTGGGAAGTACTCCTCCTCCTCGGTGATGCGGACCTCCTCGACCCCGCCGGCGGGGGCGAGCCGGGCGATCACCGCCTCGACGAGCTCGTCGGGTGCGGACGCTCCGGCGGTCACGCCGACGGTGCCGGTGAGGTCGTCCGGCACCTCGGCGGGGCCGTTGACCCGGTAGACCCGCGGGCAGCCGGCCTCGCGCGCCACCTTCGCCAGGGCCCGGGTGTTGGACGAGTTGGCGGAGCCGATGACGACGACGGCGTCGCAGCGAGGGGCGATCTCGGTGAGCGCGGACTGGCGGTTGGTCGTGGCGAAGCACAGGTCGCTGCGGCCCGGCTTCCACAGGCCCGGGAAGCGCTGCTCGGCCCGCTCGGCGATGGCCGCCCAGTCCCGGTGGGACAGCGTCGTCTGGGCCAGCAGGGCGACGGGCTGGTCGGTCTCGGGCAGCGCGTCGACCTCTTCGACCGACTCGACGCGGTCGATGGCGTCCGGCGCCACCGCCATGGTGCCGACGGCCTCCTCGTGGCCCTCGTGGCCGACGTAGACGATGCGGTAGCCCTTGCCGGCCCGGGTCTTCACCTCGTGGTGGACCTTCGTGACCAGCGGGCACACCGCGTTGACGACGTAGCTGCCGCGCTCGCGGGCGGCCGCCACCACCTCGGGCGCCGAGCCATGGGCCGACAGCATGATCGGCTTCCCCTCCGGCACCTCGGCGATGTCGTCGACGAAGACCACGCCCAGGTCGCGGAAGCGCTCGACGACGACCTGGTTGTGGACGATCTCGTGGTAGCAGTACACGGGCGGCTCGAAGGCGCGCACCATCCAGGCGAGCGCCTTGATCGCCATCTCGACCCCCGCGCAGAAGCCGCGGGGCGCGGCGAGCAGCACCTTGTCGACGGGCATCGTCGCCAGCGTACAGACGCCGCCGGGCCGATCCCCCCGGGGCCGCCGGGAACGCACAGGGAACGGCCCCCGGCGCGCCGTAGACTGTCCCCCCTATGTCCGCCCCCCGTGTCGTCGCCGTCGCGCCCGGGTCGCCGGCCGCGCGCGCCGGGCTGGCGGTCGGCGACGAGGTGCTGGCCGTCAACGGCGAGGTGCCCCGCGACCTGCTCGAGTGGCGGACCCTGGTCGACGACGCGGACGTGGTCGTCGAGCTGCGCCGAGGCGGCCTCGAGCGCCAGGTCACCGTGGCCAAGCGGGCGGGCGAGCCGCTCGGGGTGGAGGTGCACTCGGCCCTGTTCGACCGGGTGCGGACATGCGACAACCACTGCGAGTTCTGCTTCATCTACCAGCTGCCCAAGGGCCTCCGCCGCAGCCTCTACCTGAAGGACGACGACTACCGGCTGTCCTTCCTGTACGGGAACTTCACCACGCTCACGCGGTTCACCGAGGCCGACCTGGAGCGGGTCGTCACCGAGGGCCTCAGCCCGCTGTACGTGAGCATCCACGCCACCGATCCCGAGGTGCGGGCGGCGATGCTGCGCAACCGCCGGGGCGCGACCAGCCTCCGGTGGCTGCGGGCGCTGCTCGACCACGGCGTCGAGGTCCACGGCCAGGTCGTCGTGTGCCCGGGCGTCAACGACGGCCCGGTCCTCGACGACACCTTCGCCGGGGTGCTCGACCGCTACCCGGAGCTGGCGTCCCTGTGCGTCGTGCCGCTCGGCGTGTCGCGGTTCAACACCGAGCCCCGCATGCGCCCGCACACGCGGGCGGAGGCCGCGGCCGTCGTCGATGCCGTGCACGACTGGCAGGAGGTGTACATGGCCACGCTGGGGCGGCGCCTGGCCTTCGCCGCCGACGAGTACTACCTGCTGGCCGACCGCCCCTTCCCACCGGCCGAGCACTACGGCGACTTCCCGATGTACGAGGACGGCATCGGCATGGCCAGGGCGTTCGAGGTCGAGCTCCTCGGCGGCGCCGACGCCCGGCGCCCGGAGGATCCCGACCGCGGCGGATTCTTCCGCAACGCCGACGGCGAGCTGCAGGCCGTGGCGCGGCCGCCCGGCGCCCACGCCCTGGGTGCCGGGTGCGGCGCCGTGGCGCTCGCGGGCGGTGACGGCTCGCGCTCGGTCGACGCCGACTACGAGCCCTACCGTGGACCACGCGGCGGCCAGCCGGTGGCGATCGGCCCGCACCCCCGGGCCCCGGTCGCCGTCCTCACCGGCACCTACGGCGCCCGGGTGCTCGCCCCGCTCGTCGCCCGCCTCGGCCGCTCGGACGTGCGGGTCGTGCCCGTGGAGAACCGCTACTTCGGCGGCAACGTCGGCGTCGCCGGGCTCATGGTGGGGGAGGACCTGGCCCGGGTGCTCGCCGAGCAGCCCGCCGGCCATCGCTACCTGCTGCCGGACGTCTGCCTCACCCAGGGGCGGTTCCTCGACGGCTCGACGCCGGCCGACCTGCCCCGCCCCGTCGAGGTCGTGCCCACCGACGGCCGGGCGTTGCGGGCGGCCCTCCAGGTGGGGGACGCCGCCGTGGCGCCGGGCCCCGTGACCGCCGGGAGCTGACCGTGGGAGCTCCCGTCGTCGCCATCGTCGGGCGGCCCAACGTGGGCAAGTCCACCCTCCTCAACCGGTTCATCGGGCGCCGCGAGGCCATCGTCGAGGAGCGCCCGGGCGTCACGCGCGACCGCAAGGAGGTCGAGGCCGAGTGGCAGGGCCGCCGCTTCCGGCTCGTCGACACCGGCGGGTGGATGGCCGGGGGAACCGACCTCGACGACAAGGTCAGCGCCCAGGCCGAGCGGGCGATGGCCGAGGCCGACGTCGTCCTGCTGGTCGTCGACGTCACGACCGGCGCCACCGAGGACGACGCCCGGGTGGCCGAGCTGCTGCGCCGCACCGGGCGGCAGGCGCTCGTCGTGGCCAACAAGGTGGACGACACGGGCCGCGAGGCCGACATGTGGGAGCTGCTGTCGCTGGGGCTGGGCGAGCCCCACCCGGTCAGCGCGCTCCACGGGCGGGGCACCGGCGACCTGCTCGACACGATCGTCGCCCTGCTGCCCGAGGAGGCGGCGTCGGGTGAGGACGGGGACGCGCCCGGCGACGCGGCCGACGACGAGGTCGCGGTGGCCATCGTCGGGCGTCCGAACGTGGGCAAGTCGACACTGTTCAACCGCCTGATCGGCGAGGAGCGGGCGATCGTCCACGACATGCCCGGAACGACCCGCGACACCGTCGACACGGTCGTCGAGACCGAGCTCGGCCGGGTGCGGCTGGTCGACACCGCGGGCATGCGGCGGAGGTCGCGCATCGACGAGGGCACCGAGTACTACTCGCTGGTGCGGGCGCTGCAGGCGGTCGACGAGGCCGACGTCGCCCTCCTGGTCGTCGACGCCACCGAGGGCGTCACCGGCCAGGACCAGCGCCTGGCCGAGCGGGTCGACGCCGCCGGCTGCCCGATCGTCGTCGTGCTCAACAAGTGGGAGATGCTCGACGCCGAGCAGCGGGCCGAGGTCCGCTGGCAGGTCGCCGACCGGCTGCGGTTCGTCGGCGAGGCACCGGTCCTGCCGGTGAGCGCCCGGACCGGCAAGGGGGTCCACAAGCTGTTCGCGGCGCTGGCCACCAGCGTCGAGGCCTACCAGCGCCGCATCCCGACGAGCCGGGTCAACGAGGTGCTGCGCGCCGCGCAGGCCGCCCAGCCCGCGCCCGGCGGTGCCCGGGTCCTCTACGCCACCCAGGGCGCCACCGAGCCGCCCACGTTCACCCTGTTCGCCAACCGCGAGCTGCCCCGGACCTACTTGCGCTACCTCGAGCGCAAGCTGCGTGAGGCCTTCGACCTGGGGCCGACGCCGGTCAAGCTGCGCGTCCGCCGGCGCGGTGGGTGACAGCTCGGTGACAGTCGGTACCGCACCCGTGACCGCACCACTACCATCGCCGTTCACATGAAGCCGATCCTGGCACTCGTGGGGATCGCCTCCCTCGTCGCCGCCGTCGTCTGGTCCCGCACCGCGCGCCGGCTGCACGTGGTCTGGAAGCGGGTCGAGGCGGAGCGCGGCCCGGAGGCGGACGTGACGGTGCTCGCCCGGTCGGCCTTCCGCAAGGACCTGCACACCACCTGCCTCTACGGGGTGCTGGCGCTGGCGGCCGGGGGCGTCGTCGTCGCCGGCGAGCGCATCCCCAGCCTGCTGTTCCTGCTCATCCTCGTGCCGGTCGGGCTGTCGGTCGCCTACGGGCGCGACTTCGCGCGCGAGACCCGCCTGGCCGAGCACCGCACGACCATCGAGCGTCGGGCCGAGGAGGTCCTCAGCCAGGAGGAGCTGGCCCCGAAGAAGTGGGCCGCCCGGTTGGCACCCGAGGACCTGCCCGACTTCCCGGGCTTCGAGCTGGGCCGGGTCTACCAGGCCGGCACCGGGATGATGGCCGGCGACTTCTACGACGTCTTCCGGGTGGCGCCGTCCCGCATCGCCGCGGTGATCGGCGACGTCACCGGCCAGGGCATCGACGCGTCCATCACGGCGTTCCAGGCCAAGTACCTGCTGCGGGTGTTCCTGCGGCAGTACCGCGACCCGGCCCAGGCGCTGGAGGAGCTCAACACCCAGATGTCGACGCCCGAGCGCAGCGAGGAGTTCATCTCGCTCGTCGTCGTCGTCTTCGACACCGAGGCGGGCACGCTGCGCTTCGCGTCGGCGGGGCACCCGGCCGCGTGGTTGTGGCACGACAAGGAGGTGCGACCGCTGCGGGCCACCGGACCGCTGCTGATGCTCGATCCCCACGGCTCCTACCACAGCCGCGAGATCGACCTCGACCCTGGCGACCTGCTGCTCATGTACACCGACGGCCTGGCCGAGGTCCGCAACGGCGAGCAGATGTTCGGCGAGGAGCGCATCGCCAACACGCTTCGCCGCGACCCGCAGCAGTCCCCGGACGTGCTCTGCAAGAACCTCCTGGAGACGGCGCGGGACTTCTCGTCCGAGACCATCGCCGACGACGTGGCCATCCTGGCCATCCGCCGCACCTGACGTGGGCGCCGACGAGACCGCCGGCGGGCCGGACCGGCCTGCGGCCGGCCACCCCACCCCGAGCCCCCACACCAGCGAGGAGCTGGCCCGGCTGACCCGGCGGGCGCTGGCCGGCAACCTGGCCAAGGCGGGCGAGAAGCTGCGGGCCCAGAACAAGCTGTTCGTCCGCGACCGCCTCTCGCTGCTGCTGGACGCGGGCTCGTTCGTCGAGGACGGGCTCCTGGCCAACAACCGGGCCGAGGACCTGCCGGCCGACGGCGTCGTCACCGGTGTCGGGCGCATCGAGGGCCGGCCGGTGTGCGTGGTCGCCAACGACCCGACGGTGAAGGCCGGGTCGTGGGGCGCCCGCACCGTCGAGAAGATCGTCCGGATGACCGAGTACGCCCTCCGCCACGAGCTGCCGGTGTTCTGGCTCGTCGACTCGGCCGGCGCCCGCATCACCGACCAGGTCGAGCTGTTCCCCGGCCGGCGCGGCGCCGGGCGCATCTTCTACAACCAGGTGCGCCTGTCGGGGCGGGTGCCGCAGATCTGCTGCCTGTTCGGCCCCTCGGCGGCCGGCGGCGCCTACATCCCCAGCTTCTGCGACGTCGTGTTCATGGTCGAGGGCAACGCGTCGATGTACCTCGGCTCGCCGAGGATGGCCGAGATGGTCATCGGCGAGGTCACGTCGCTCGAGGAGATGGGCGGCGCCCGCATGCACGCGACGGTGTCGGGGTGCGGCGACAACCTGGCGGTCGACGACCAGGACGCCCTCGACCAGGCCCGGGCCTGGTTCAGCTACTTCCCGCAGACCTGGCGGGAGGCCCCGCCCCGCTACGAGCCCCGCCCGCCGGCCCGCACGCTGACCGCCGACATGATCCCGGCCGAGGAGCGGGTGGCCTACGACGTCCACGACGTCATCGACGCCGTCGTCGACGCCGAGACCTTCTTCGAGCGGATGCCGCTGTTCGCACCGGAGATCGTCACCGGCCTGGCCCTGCTCGACGGACGGCCGGTGGGGATCGTGGCCAACAACCCCCAGGTCAAGGGCGGGGTGCTGTTCGTCGACTCGGCCGACAAGGCGGCGCGGTTCATCTGGCTGTGCGACGCCTTCAACATCCCTCTGGTCTTCCTGGCCGACGTCCCCGGGTTCATGGTCGGCACCGAGGTCGAGCGGGCGGGCATCATCCGCCACGGGGCCAAGATGGTCACGGCGGTCAGCGAGGCGACCGTGCCGAAGATCTCGGTGATCCTGCGCAAGGCCTACGGCGCCGGGCTCTACGCCATGGCCGGCCCGGCCTTCGAGCCCGAGGCCACCCTGGCGCTGCCCACCGCCCGCATCGCGGTCATGGGCCCGGAGGCCGCAGTCAACGCCGTCTACGCCAACCGCATCGCGGCGATCGAGGACCCCGACGAGCGCGAGGCGTTCGTCACGGCCGAGCGCGAGCGCTACGAGGCCGACGTCGACCTCTACCGGCTGGCGTCCGAGCTGGTGGTCGACGCGGTGGTCGACTTCGGCGACCTTCGGGACGAGCTGGTCCGCCGCCTCGCGCTGGCCGAGGGCAAGGACCGACGCTTCACCGACCGCCGCCACGGCGTCCCGCCCGTCTGAGGCCGGCGCGCCGGGGCTCGCGGGCCTCGGGCCGGGTGTGCCTCGGGGCCGGGGGGGCCGGTAGCGTCTGCTACGGCCCCCGACGAGGTCGCTGCCCCCCATGCCCTGGTGCGAGACCTGCAGCCGGTTCCTGAACCCGAACACGCTCCGGCCCGACGGCTCGTGCCCGTCGTGCGGCCGGACCGTCGCGGTGCCCGCCGAGCAGGCCGAGGAGCTGGAGAAGGCACCCTGGCACTTCAAGCTGCTTCTGGTCGCCGTGGTGCTCTACCTGGGCTGGCGGCTGGTGCAGATGCTCGGCTGGGTGCTGTTCTGACCACGCCCCGCCGGCCCGGCCGGCGGGTGACCGATCGGCGTCCCGGGGGGCGGGCGGAGTGGCGGGGGAGCGGGACGAGGTTGCTACGATGGCGGTCCCCGTCGGGCTGTGGCGCAGTTTGGTAGCGCACTTGACTGGGGGTCAAGGGGTCGCAGGTTCAAGTCCTGTCAGCCCGACCATCACACCGCAGGTCAGAGCCGGTCCTCCGGGGCCGGCTCGACTGCGTTCCCGGCACCGGG
>DATGPY010000089.1:0-2219 GCA_035304465.1 Acidimicrobiales bacterium
CCAGATCGACTGGTGGAAGGTCGACATCTACTGGGGCGACGAGCGCTGCGTGCCGCTCGACGACGCCAACTCCAACTACCTGCTCGGGCGCAAGGCGCTGCTCGAGCGGGTGGGCGCCGTCAACGCCAACTACCCGATGCGCTGCGAGGAGGGCCCCGACCCCTACCAGCTGCGGCTCGGCGAGCTCGGGCGCATCGACGTCGTCCACCTCGGCATGGGCCCCGACGGCCACACGGCCTCGCTGTTCCCCGGGTCCCCGGCGCTGGAGGCCGACCCCGGCCGGCTGGTGGTCATGAACGAGGACCCGTCCGGGCGCAACCCGTTCCCCCGCATGACCCTCACCTTCGCCGGCATCGCCCGGGCCCGCCTCGTGCTGGTCACGGTCGCCGGCGAGCACAAGCGCGACGCGCTCGCCCGGGTCGCGGCCGGCGACCCCGAGCTGCCGGCGTCGCACATCCGGGCCGACCGGGTGCTCTGGCTCGTCGACCCCGCCGCCGCGGGCGACCTGGCCTGAGCGCCGGGAGGAGGCGCCGCCCCGGTGCGCACCCGACCGAGCCGACGCCAGGCCTCGCTGCGGGACTCGGCCGAGCGGGTCCGGCGCAGCATCCGCCACCGCCTGCTCTTCGCGAACGTGGCCGGCGCCGGCGCGGTCATGACCTTCCTCCAGCTCGCCTCGGGGCGCGACCTGGCCCCCGGCCTGCCCTTGTGGGGGCGGGTGCTCGGCCCGGTCCTGCCCGTGCTGGTGCTGCTCGTGCCCGCCTACCTCTGGGGCCATCGGGCCTTCCGCCGGGCCATCGCGTGGGCGCTCGAGGGTCGGCCGCCGACCCTGGCCGAGCGCTTCGCCGTGCTGCGCGAGCCGTGGCGCCAGGCGCTGCGCCCGCTGCTGTTCTGGGTGCTGGCCGCGCTGCTCTACGGCGGCATCACCGCCCTGGCCGGGGCGGGGTGGATCACGGTCGTCCGGGTGGTCGAGGGGACGCTCATCGGGGGCGTCACCACCTGCGCGCTCGCCTACCTGCTCATCGAGCGCTCGTTCCGCCCCCTGCTCGCCCACGTGCTCGACGGCGTCCCCGACGAGCGCCCCCGCACCCCCGGCGTCCGTACCCGGCTGCTGCTCACCTGGGCGGTCGGCTCCGGCGTGCCCCTGCTCGCGATGGCCTTCGTGCTGTTCCTCGACGGCAACGAGATCCCGCCGCTCGCCCTGGCCGTGCTGTCGCTCGCCGGCCTGGCCGCCGGGTTCCTGGCGACGGTCGCCTCCGCCCTGTCGATCGCCGAGCCGCTCGACGACCTGCGACGGGCGCTGGCACGCGTGCGCGACGACGACCTCGACGTCGGCCTCGTCGTCGACGACGGTGGCGAGGTCGGCGAGGTCCAGGCGGGCTTCAACCGCATGGTCGACGGTCTGCGGGAGCGCCGCGAGATCCAGGACCTGTTCCGCCGCCACGTCGGGCGGGAGGTTGCCCTGCAGGCGCTCGAGCGGGGCACCGACCTGCCGGCCGAGGTGCGGGACGCCAGCGCGGTGTTCGTCGACATCATCGGCTCGACGTCCATGGCCGAGCTGCTCGACCCCGAGGAGTTCGTCGCCACGCTCAACGACTTCTTCGACGTCGTCGTGCGCACGGTCGAGCGCCACGGGGGCCTGGTCAACAAGTTCGAGGGCGACGGCGCGCTGTGCGTCTTCGGCGCCCCCCGCTCGCAGCCCGACCACGCCGACCGGGCCCTCGCCGCCGCCCGCGACCTGTACGTCGCGATCGGCGCGCTGGCCCGCCGCCACCCCGGGCTGAGCGCCGGCATCGGCGTCTCGTCGGGGCGGGTCGTGGCCGGCAACGTGGGGGCCGAGAACCGCTACGAGTACACCGTGATCGGCCAGGCCGTGAACGAGGCGGCCCGGCTGACCGACCTGGCCAAGCAGCGCGAGGTGCGGGTGCTGGCCTCGGGCGAGACCGTCCGCCGGGCCGGGGCCCGGGCGGAGGGCTGGCGGGACGTCGGCACCGTCGAGCTCCGGGGCCGCACGGCGCCGACCACGATCTACGAGCCGCTCGTCGACGTGGGCGCCGTGCCGGCCGCGGAGTCGGGCTGACCCCGGTGCCGTGCGGGCGGGGCACCCCCGATAGCCTGCTGCCGATGCGGCACGACCACCTGCTCGACCTGCCCCTCGACGTGCTCACGGCCGAGGCCCGGCGGGTCCGGGACGCCACGACCGGGACGCGGGTGACCTACTC
>DATGPY010000090.1:0-8927 GCA_035304465.1 Acidimicrobiales bacterium
TCCTGGAACACGTGGGCGCCGCTGGCCTTCGTCCCGATCCTGTTCGCCGTCACCATCCCGCTGCTCAAGCGGGGCCTCCGCAAGGAGCCCGACCGCCGCATCGACCGCATCGTCGTCGTGGCGTTCGTGGCCAAGATGCTGGGGTCGATCGCCCGCTACGTGCTCACCTACGGGCTCTACGACGCCGCCGACGCCACCGACTACCACGAGTCCGGCACCCGGCTCGCCGAGGCCTTCTGGGCCGGCAACTACGCCCGGGTCGCCGAGGTCGAGGTCCCCGAGCTGACCGGCACCCCGTTCATCCGGCTGGTCACCGGCATCATCTACATCTTCACCAAGCCCACGCTGCTCGGCGGGTTCATCATCTTCGCCTGGCTGAGCTTCCTCGGGCTGTTCTTCTTCTACAAGGCGGTCGTCGTCGGCTTCCCCGAGGCCAACCACCGCCGCTACGCCTTCCTCGTCTTCTTCCTGCCGTCGATGCTCTACTGGCCCTCGAGCATCGGGAAGGAGGCGTGGATCTCCTTCGGGCTGGGCCTGGCCAGCTACGGCATCGCGCTGATCATGCGCCACCAGCCCCTCGGCTACCCCGTGGCGGGGCTGGGGCTGCTGGCCACGGCCGGCCCGCGCCCGCACATCACCGTGCTGTGCGTCGTGTCGCTGATGCTCGCCTACATGCTGCGGCGCCGGTCGTGGCGGGAGACGGCGATGGGCCCGGTGGGCAAGGTGGTCGGCCTCGTCGTCCTCCTCGGCGTGGGCGTGGTCGTGGTGAGCAAGGCCGCGGCGTTCTTCGAGGTCGACAACGTCTCGGCCGAGGGCGTCGAGCAGGTGTTCGACTACACCAGCCAGCAGTCGGGGCAGGGCGGCTCGGAGTTCGAGCCGGTGCGGGTCAAGTCGCCGAAGGAGTTCCCGAGCGCTATGCTCGCCGTGCTGTTCCGGCCCATGCCCTGGGAGGCGAGCAACGCCCAGGCGCTCATCGCCGCGGCCGAGGGCACGCTGATGCTCGTCCTCTGCGCGGCGGCGCTGCCCCAGCTCCTCCGGCTGCCGAAGTACCTGTTCCGGGTGCCGTACGTGGCCTACGCGCTCACCTACACGGTGATGTTCGTCATCGCCTTCTCGTCGATCGGGAACTTCGGCATCCTCACCCGCCAGCGCACCCAGGTGCTCCCGCTCCTGCTCGTCCTGCTGGTGCTGCCCCGCGAGGCGGGGCGGCCCGAGCCCGCCCGGCCGCCGACGCTCGAGGAGCGCACCCGGGTGCTGGCCCGCACCGCCGCCCACCGCTACTGAGCCGCCGCCGGCGGCGCGCCCCACGAGGCGACCCCGGGCGGCCGGCGCTCACCCCGCGGGGTGCGAGGCCCCCGCGAGGGCGGCGGGCCCGGCACGCCGGGCCCCTCGGGCCACCCGGTCGTAGAACTCGGCCCAGCGCCGGGCGGTGGCCTGGACCGTGAAGCCCTGCTCGAACCGGGCCCGGGCGGCCCGGGCCCGGCGGGCAGCCCCGGCGGGGTCGCCGAGCACCTCGACCAGTCCCCGGGCCAGGTCCCCGGCGTCGCCCGGGCGGACCAGGCGGGCCGTCGACGGGTCGATCACCTCGCGCAGGGTCGGAAGCCCCGAGGCGACGACCGGGCACTCCAGCGCCATCGCCTCCAGCAGCGCACCGCCCGCCCCCTCCCACCGGGACGGGAAGGCGAACACGTCGGCCGCGGCGAGGAGGTCGGGCACGTCGTCCCGCACGCCGAGGAACGTCACCACGTCGCCGAGGCGCGCGCCGGCGACGAGCCGTGCCAGGGCGGCGGTGGCGCGGCCCTCCCGGCCGGCCACCAGCACGCGCAGGTCGGGGACCTGCGACCGGACCTGCGGCAGCGCCTGGAGCAGCACGTCGAGCCCCTTCTGCGGCTCCTGGCGGCCGACGGCCACCAGCAGCGGCGCACCGTCGGGCACTCCCAGGCGGGCCCGCACCGCCCGGGCCCGGGCGGGGTCGCGCCGGCCGAGCACCTCGGGGTCGCGCCCGCGGGGGATGACCTCGATGCGCGACCGGGGCACGAGCAGGCGCCGGGACATGACCCGGGCGACGTGGTCGGTCACGGCGTGGAACCGGGCGACGTGGCGGGCGGTCAGCACGTCGGCGGCCTGGGCGGCCCGCAGCTTCAGCGGGCTCACCCGCTCGCGGCGGGCCTGCCCCGGGTCGTAGGTCGAGTTCACGAGGCTGGAGGCACACGGCACGCCCTCGTGGGCCGCGGCGCGCCGGCCGGCGAGGTCGGCCTCGAACAGCGTGGTGTGGACGAGATCGGGCGCCAGCGCCGCGACGAGGCGGCGCAACCGGCGGTACCACGACCGGCGGTGGCGGCGGCCGTCGGGGGTCGCCAGCGAGGTGACCGTGACGCCGGCCCGCTCCAGCGCCGGCCGGAGGTCGTCGCGCTCGACCAGGTAGGCGACGTGCAGGTCGACGCCCTCGGCGACCAGGTGCGGCGCCAGGGCGGCGAGCGACTGCTCGGCCCCGGCCCGGGCCAGCGAGTCGATGACCTGCAGGACCCGCACGCCAGGTGCCCCGTGTCGCTCAGCCAGACCCACCGGTCCGGCCCAGCTGGTGCGCGACCTGTCGCTTGACGCCCTCGGCGAGCGGCACCTCCGGCTCCCAGCCGAGGTACCGGCGGGCCCGCTCGATCGAGCCGCCGGTGGCCCGCACGTCGCCCGGCTGCTCGGGGAGGTGGTGGAGGATCGGGGCCCGGCCGACGCACTCGCCCACGATGTCCAGCACCCGGTTCACGGTCGTCGACGACCCGCCGGCGACGTTGATCACCGTGCCGGGCGGCACGTCCGCGGTGGCAGCCGCGATCGTCGCCCGGGCGGCGTCGCCGACGAAGGTGAAGTCGCGGACCTGCTCGCCGTCGCCGTAGACGGGCACCGGCTCGCCGGCGGCGACCCGCTCGATGAACCGGTGCAGCCCCATGTCCGGGCGCTGGGCGGGCCCGTAGACGGTGAAGTAGCGCAGCATCACCACCGGCAGTCCCCAGTTGTCGACGTACGCCCGGGCCAGGTGCTCCATCGCCAGCTTCGTCACCCCGTAGGGGCTGAAGGGGCTGGTGGGCGACTCCTCGTCGGTCGGGTAGGCGGGCGCGTTGCCGTAGACCGACGACGAGGACGCCAGCACGACCCGGGGCACGCCGGTGCGCCGGGCGGCCTCGAGCAGCCGCTGCGAGGCGGTGACGTTGCGCTCGACGTAGCAGGCGAAGCCGTCCTCCCACGACAGGCGGACGCCGGGCTGCCCGGCCAGGTGGATGACCGCGTCGGCCCCGTCGAGGAGGTCGTCGAGCGGGGCGGTGACGAGGTCGAGCTCCTCGCCCCGGTACCCCGGCCGGCCGGCGAGCGCGCGGGCGTTCGCCCGCTTGAGGGCAGGGTCGTAGTAGTCGGTGAAGGCGTCGACGCCGACGACGTCGTGACGGCCGTCGAGCAGCGCGCTGCAGACGTGCCGGCCGATGAAGCCGGCGGCCCCCGTCACGACGAATCGCATCACATCCCCATCGCTCGGACGCACCTGCGGGCGGCGCGCCGTGTCGCGGGGATCCTACGCGACGGCCACCGTGCGGGGTGGCCGGACCGCTACAGCACCTCGCCGGGGAAGTCCAGGTGGCGCATGACGCCCTTGGTGTCGAGCACCAGCGCGGCGTGCCGGGCGATCTCCTCGAGCGGGAAGTCCGGGTGGTCGACCAGCAGGATCACCAGGTCGGCCGCCGCCAGCTCCTCCGGCGTGCACGGCACGACCGGCGCCGGCACCGACGGCGCGACCGCCTTGGGCAGGTAGGGCTCGCAGGCCCGCACGTCCGCGCCCATGGACACCAGACGCTCGACCACGGCGATCGAGGGCGACTCCCGCCAGTCGGACGTCCCGGCCTTGTAGCTGAGGCCCAGCGCCAGGATCCGGCTGCCGTTGACCGCCTTCCGCTCGCGGTTGAGCATCGTCATCGCCCGGGTCACGACGTAGTCGGGCATGTGCTCGTTGACGTCGTTGGCCAGCTCGACGAACCGGAACGTCTGGCCGAGCCGGCGCTTGACCCGCCACGACAGGTACGAGGGGTCGATGGGCAGGCAGTGGCCGCCGACGCCGGGGCCGGGGGTGAACCGCATGAAGCCGAACGGCTTGGTGCTGGCCGCGTCGATGGCCCCCCAGATGTCGATGCCCATCTGGTAGGCGAACATCGCAAGCTCGTTGACCAGGGCGATGTTGACGTGCCGGAAGGTGTTCTCCAGCAGCTTCACCAGCTCGGCGTCGCCAGTGGAGCCGACCGGGACGACCGTGTCGACCAGCGCCCCGTAGAACGCCTCGACCGCCCGGCGCGAGCGCTCGTCGACCCCCGAGACCACCTTGGGGGTGTTGACGAAGTTCCAGGTGGGGTTGCCCGGGTCGATGCGCTCCGGCGAGTAGCCGAGGAAGAACTCGGAGCCGGCCTTCAGGCCCGACTGCTCGAGGATCGGGCGCACGAGCTCCTCGGTCGTGCCCGGGTAGGTCGTCGACTCGAGCACGACGAGGGCGCCCGCCCGCAGCCGGCGGGCCAGCGTGGCCGCCGCCTCCTCGACGTAGGACAGATCGGGCGCGCCGTCCCGCAGCGGGGTGGGCACGGTGATGACCGCGACGTCGAACGGCCCGGCGTCGGCCGGCTCGTTCACGGCCCGGTAGCCCTTCGCGAGCGCGGCCCGCAGCTCCTCGTCGGACACGTCGGCGACGTACGAGCTGCCGGACCGGAGCGCGGCCGCCCGCTCGGGCGACGCCTCGAGCCCGACGACCGGGAAGCCGACCTCGACGGCCCGCATCGCCACGGGCAGGCCGACGTAGCCCTGGCCGACGAGCAGGACCCGGGCCGTGCGCTCCTGGATGCGCCGCAGCAGCACCTCGAGCAGGTCGTCGTCCGTGCGGGCCGGCGTCGGGGCCGGCGCGAGGGTGGTGTCGGTCATGAGATCTTCTCCTGGGTGGCCTGGGCACGCTCGCGGAACCAGGCGAGCGTGCGGGCGAGGCCCTCGCGGAAGGTGACCGCGGGGGCGTAGCCGAGGTCGCGGCGGGCGGCGCTGATGTCGGCGTGCGAGTGCCGGACGTCGCCCGGTCGGGGGTCGGTGTGGACGGGGGTGACGGAGACGCCGAGCTCGCCGGCCAGCACGTCGAGCAGCTCGAGGAGCGAGGCGGGCCGGCCGCGGGCGATGTTGTAGGCCCGGCCCGCGCAGCGGTCGGCGGGCGCCTCGGCGGCCCGGAGGTTGGCGGCCACGGCGTCGGCGACGAAGGTGAAGTCGCGGCTCTGGCGCCCGTCGCCGTGCACCTGGGGCGGCGTTCCCCGCAGCAGGGCGTCGACGAACAGCGGGATGACCGCTGCGTAGGGGCTGTCGTGGCGCTGGCGGGGCCCGAAGACGTTGAAGTAGCGCAGGCAGACCGTCTCCAGGCCGTGCAGCTCCCAGAAGACCCGGGCGTAGTGCTCGCCCGCCAGCTTGGTGACCGCGTACGGCGACCGGGGCACGAGCGGCGCGGTCTCGGGCGTCGGGACCTGGGAGGCGCCGCCGTAGACCGACGACGAGGAGGCGAGCACGACGCGGCGGACGCCGGCCCGGTGGGCGGCGTCGAGCACGGCGAGGGTGCCCCGCACGTTGGCCTCGTCGCTGGCGAGCGGGTTCGCCACCGACCGGGCGACCGACCCCAGCGCCGCCTGGTGGAAGACGACCTCGCACCCGGCGACCGCCCCGGCGACGGTGTCGGGGTCGGTGACGTCGCCCTCGATCACCCGGACACCGGCGGGGAGGTTGTCGAGCCGGCCGGTGGCCAGGTTGTCGAGCACCACGACGTCGTCGCCCCGGGCCAGGAGCGCGTCGACGAGGTGGGAGCCGATGAACCCGGCGCCGCCGGTGACGAGCGCCCTCACGGCCGCACCCCCGCGGTCGCGCCGGCGGCCGCCCGAACGGCGTCGGCCCGCTCGTGGATGCGGGCGAGCAGCTCGACCACCCGGTCGACCGCCTCGGGCGGCATGTCCCGCCACAGGGGCAGGCTGATGACCCGGGCCGCCACCCAGTCGGTCACCGGCAGCGCCGGCGTGCCGAGGTCGGCGTAGGCCCGCTGGCGGTGCACCGGCGGGTGGAAGTAGGGGCGGGTGTCGACGCCCTCGGCCTTCAGCGCCGTCGCCAGGGCGTCGCGGTCGAGGCCGTAGGCGTCCTCGTCGACGATCACCGTGAAGTCCTTGTAGGTGGAGGTGTCGCCGGGGTCGACCGCCTGGGGGCGGATGCCGGGCACGCCCGCCAGCGCCTCCTGGTAGCGGGCGGCGAGCCGGCGGCGGGTCGCCAGGTGGTCGTCCAGCTCGGCGAGCGACTCGAGCGCGGTCGCCGCGTGCAGCTCGGACATGCGGGCGTTCAGCCCGGCGAAGAGCGTGTCGTAGTCGCCCGGGTTGCCGTAGTCGACGCCCAGCCGGATGCGCCGGGCCAGCTCGGGGTCGCGCACGGCGACCAGGCCGCCTTCGCCGGAGGTCATCGGCTTGGTCGGGCTGAGGCTGAACACCTCGGCGTCGCCGAAGGACCCGACGGGTCGCCCGGCGCGGGTGGCGCCGAGCCCGTGGGCGGCGTCGAAGACGACCGCCAGCCCCGCGGCCCGCCCGACCTTCTCGACCTGCTCCGGCGCGCACGGGGCACCGAACACGTGGGTGCCGACCAGCACCGAGGCGCCCTCCAGCCGGGCGGCGGCGTCGGCCAGGTCGAGCTGGCAGCTGGCGGCGTCGCACTCGGCGAAGCGGGGCACCGCGCCGGCCCACCGCGCCGCGTGGGCGGTGGCCGAGAACGTGAAGCTGGGCATGACCGCCGCCGTGCCCGGTCGGGCGAGCGCCTGGAAGGCGAGCATCAACCCGGCGGTGCACGACGCGACCGCCACGACCTCGGGCACGCCGAGCCGCTCGGCCACGGCGGTCTCGAGCTCGCGCACCAGCGGCCCGTTGGTGAGCACGCCCCGCTCGTAGGAGGGGGCCAGGCGGGCGGTCACGCGCTCGAGCGGCGGCGTCGCGGGCCGGAAGAACGGCAGCCCCTCGGGGAAGGCCGGCTGCCCGCCCAGGAGCGCAAGGTCGGTCATGATCGTCTCCTCGTGGACCACGGCGCCCGGACGGCCAACCCCGGCCCGATCGTGAACATGGTCGTGGCCACCGGCACCCCGGCGGGGGCCGGGGACCGGCGCAGCACGCGCCGGGCCAGCCCGCGGCGGGCGGGGGGCGTGGGCGTCGGGCCGTCGGCGGCGAGGTGCGGGCGGCGCCCGGCCACCCGCTGGGCCCACACCGACAGCTCGGTCTTGTCGGCGAGGTCGAACGTGCTCCAGGCCAGGGCGATGCCCTCGGCGAGCGCGGTGGTCGACCCCATCGCCTCGGCCAGGCGACGCACCGCCGGCCCGTCGATGTCGGCCGACAGCGCGAGCTGCGCGACGTCCCGCAGGCGGGCCAGCGGCGCGACCGGCGAGGCGGCCAGCTCGAGCGCGGCCGCGACGAGCTGCTGCTCGAGCGACAGCACCGGCACCAGGAACCCGGCCGCCTCGACGTGCACGGGCGGCCCCAGGCGCACGAGCAGCGGGACCTCGGTACCGGCGGTGTCGGTGGAGCCGGGTGCGGGCTCGGCGCCCGGGAGCGCCGTCACCAGCGCCAGGCGGTCGCGGCGGGAGCCCGGCGCGGCGGGCTGGCCCTGCAGGGCCTGCGCCTCGGCCACCCGGCCGGGGGGCACGAGCACGTGCGCCCGTCGCGCGGGCCGGAGCGCGGCGTCGCCGTAGGCGAGCCGGCGCGCCGGGCCGTCGACCACCCGGTGGTCGATGCCGGCGGCGGTCAGCACCGACGACGCGGTGACGGCCCGGCGCTCCACCAGCAGCGACAGCCCGGCGTGCTCGGCGACGAGCGCGGCGAGCTCGTCGGCCTGGCCGGGCGTGAGCGCGAGGTGCCCGCCGGCGGCGGCCGCGGCCAGGAGGCCGACGAGGCCGGCGGCGAGGGACCCCTGCACGAGGTCGAACCACTCGAGCTCGGACAGCGGGCCCGACGGCAGCTCGGTCCGGCTGCCGGCGAGCCCGTGGGCCGCCACGGCGACGAGGCGATCGGAGGTGGGCATCACGGCACCTCGCGCACGAGGCCCAGCGATGCCAGGCGGTCGAGCGCCCGCGAGATCGCCGCCGGCTCGCCGAGCTCCGCGAGGGCGGCGGCCGGCGCGGGCTCGGCCAGCGCCTGCCACACGGCCCACTCGACCGGCGACAGCGTCGTCGCCCCCCGGGCGTCGGCCGCGAGCGCGACCGCCCCCGCGCCGGTGGTGGCGACGAGCGCGTCGCCGTCCCGGGCCCACCGGCCCGGCGCCCGCCCTGGCACGGTGGTCACAGCAGGTCTCCCCGCCTCGGTAGCGGGTCGGCAGCCATGAACACGTCGCGCTCGTCGATCGACCCGGCGTAGCGGTCCCGCCGCCGCTCGGTGCCGCCGACCGGCGACCGGCCGCGGGCCTTCGGCGAGCCGTAGTAGTCGTTGAACAGGCCGGCGGGGACGCCGACCAGCACGACGCCGAGGGTCGGCGCACCGAGCCGCTCGAGCAGCTCGGCGGTGCGACCGGCCGCCGGGCTGGTCGTCCGGCCGGCCCGGGCGCACACGACGACCACGTCGGCCATGGTCACCAGCTCGCGGGTGACGCTGGCGCCGAGCAGCGGCGCCGTGTCGATGATCACGACGTCCGCGAGGCTGCGGGCCTCCTCGAGCAGCCGCAGCTGGGCGTCGAGGCGGGCCCCCGGCTGGTGCCCGAGCTCGCCGGCCGGGACGAGGTGCAGGCCGGGGACCGAGGTCGACTGCACGAAGTTGACGAGCGAGGCGTTGCCGGCCTCGAGGAACTCGCTGACGCCCGGCGCGTCCTCGGCGTCGAAGACCTTGGCCGACAGCGGCCGCCACAGGTCCCACTGCACGAGCAGG
>DATGPY010000091.1:0-3042 GCA_035304465.1 Acidimicrobiales bacterium
GGACCCCTGCCGCGACGCGTGCCGACGGCCGGGGCGGCACTACCCTGCCCGGAACCATGGACGCGGCGCCCGGAACGCAGCGCGACCTGGCCGACGGCTGGCGTGCGGCCGAGGCCGACGAGCACCTCCGACGGTCCTACACCGACCACGACTTCGACGACGGCGACTGGCCGGAGGTCCGGGTGCCCGGGCACTGGCGCTCGTCGCCCGCCTTCGCCGGCTCCGACGGCCCGGTCCTGCACCGGTGCCGCTTCGAGGCGCCGCCGCCCCCGCCCGGCCGGCGGGCCTGGCTGACCTTCGAGGGCGTCTTCTACCAGGGCGACGTCTGGCTGGACGGCGGCTACCTGGGCGACACCGAGGGCTACTTCGTCCCCCACACCTTCGAGGTCACCGACGCGCTGCGGTCCCGGACCGAGCACGCGCTGGCGGTCGAGGTCACCTGCCCGGCGCAGCCCACCGCGCCCCGCCGGGCCATCACCGGCGCCTTCCAGGCCGCCCCCTGGCTCGACCCGTCGTGGAACCCCGGCGGCATCTGGCGCCCGGTCCGGCTGCACGAGACCGGGCCGGTGCGCATCGCCGCCCTGCGGGTCGTGTGCGCCGAGGCGACGGTCGAGCGGGCCGTGCTCCGGCTGCACGCGGTGCTCGACAGCGACGACGCCCGGCGGGTGCGGCTGCGGACCGAGGTGGGCGGCGTCGACCACGAGGCCGACCAGCCGCTGGCCGCCGGGGCCAACGAGGTGCGCTGGACGGTCACGGTCGAGCGGCCGGTGCTGTGGTGGCCCCGGGCGCTCGGCGACCCGGCCCTCCACGACGTGCGGGTCGCGGTGCTGCTGGCACCCGGCGACGGCCCCGACGCCGAGCCGCCCGGCGACGCCGCCGGCCCGGACGGCGCCCGGGGCGTGGCCGTGAGCGACGAGCGGCGCCTGCGCACCGGCCTGCGCTCGGTGCAGCTGCGGCGCTGGGTCGCCCGGGTCAACGGCGAGCGGCTGTTCCTGAAGGGCGCCCTCCTCGGCCCCACCCGCCAGGCGCTCGCCGAGGCGCCGGGCGACGAGGTGCGCCGCGACGTCGAGCGCGCCGTCGACGCCGGGCTCGACCTGCTACGGGTCCACGGGCACGTCGCCCGGCCCGAGCTCTACGAGGCCGCGGACGAGCGGGGCGTGCTGCTGTGGCAGGACGTGCCGCTCGTCGGGCCCTACCTGCGGGGCATCCGCCGCCAGGCGGCCCGCCAGGCCCGGGCGATGGTCGACCTGCTCGGCCACCACCCCTCGATCGCCCTGTGGTGCGGTCACGACGCCCCCACCGCGGACCCGGCCGCCGTGCCGGGCGAGCCCACCGGCACCACCGCCGACGCCCTCCGCCGGCTGGCGACCCAGCAGCTGCCCACCTGGAACCGCACGGTGCTCGACGGCTCGGTTCGCCGGGCGCTGGAGAAGGCCGACGGCTCCCGGCCGGTCGTGCCCCACTCGGGCGTCGCCCCCCACCTCCCCCAGCTCGAGGGCACCGACACCCACCTGTCGCTCGGCTGGCTGGCCGGCGACGAGCGCGACCTGCCCGACCTCGCCCGCCGGCTGCCGCGGCTCGTGCGGTTCGTCACCGCCCCTGGCCCAGAGTCGCTGCCCTCCGGCGACAGCGCGGGGTTCGCCGCCCCCGAGCGGTGGCCGGACCTCGACTGGGACGGGCTGGCGCGGCACCACGGCCTGCGCCGCGCCGTGCTCGATCGGCGCGTGCCGCCCGAAGGCTACGCCACCTTCGACGGCTGGCGGGACGCCACCCAGCGCTACCAGGCCACCGTCGTGCGCCGGCACGTCGAGGAGCTGCGGCGCCTCAAGTACCGGCCCACCGGCGGGTTCGCCGTCGGGCTGCTGGCCGACGGCCGCCCCGCCGTCTCCCCCGCCCTGCTCGACCACCACCGCCGCCCGAAGGCCGCCTACGAGGCCCTCCGGGACGCCTGCCGCCCGGTCATCGTCGTGGCCGACCGCCTGCCGGCCACCGTCCCGGCCGGCAGCCCGCTGGCGCTGGACGTCCACGTCGTGTCCGACCTGCGGGTGCCGGTCGAGGGGGCTCGGGTGACCGCCCAGCTCTCCTGGCCCGGCGGGAGCCACGCCTGGCACTGGGTGGGCGACGTCGGTCCCGACGAGTGCGTGCGGGTCGGCACCGTGCAGGCGGTGGCGCCCGCGCTCGACGAGTCCACCGCCGGCACGCTCGCCCTCGACCTGCGGCTGCGCCTGCCCGGCGGCGAGGTCGTCACCAACCGCTACGAGGCCCGCCTCACCTGACCGGCGCGGGCGCCCCGGCCGCCCACCGCAGCCGCCCCGGCAAACCGGGCGACGCCGGCGTACCGACCCGGCCACAATGGGCGCGGTGAGCGCGCCCGCCACGCAGCAGCTCGTCGTCCGGCGCTGGGAGCCCGGCGACGTGCCCGCGCTCCACGAAGCCGTCCTCGACAGCATCGAGCACCTGCGGCCCTGGATGCCCTGGATCGCCAAGGAGCCGCTCGGCCTGGAGGAGCGGCGGCAGCTCGTGGCCGGGTGGATCGCGTCGTGGGAGGCGGGCGACCGGGTCTGCGGACTCTTCGTCGGCGACCGGGTGGTCGGGTGCGCCGGGCTGCACGACCGCATCGGCCCCACCGGCCGCGAGATCGGCTACTGGGTGCGGGCCGGCGAGACCGGCCGGGGCTATGCCACGATCGCGGCGCGCACGCTCACCGACATGGCCTTCGCCATGCCGGGCATCACCCGGGTGGAGATCCAGCACGACGTCGCCAACGTGGCCAGCGGCCGGGTCCCCGCCAAGCTCGGCTTCACCCCCGTGCGCGAGGTCCCGCACGCACCCGAGGCCCCCGGCGAGACCGGGCTGCGGCGCGTCTGGCGCGTCGAGCGCGACCGCTGGCGGGCCCGCCGCGCCGAGCTGGGCTGATTTCCTGGCCTCCGGATCGGGAGGACTACCGTCTGCGCCAGGACGGATGACGAGCCCCGTTCCGGGAGGCTGAACGAGCGATGCAGACGATGGAGCGACAGCGCGTCGCCCCGGTGCACCCCCGCC
>DATGPY010000092.1:0-2256 GCA_035304465.1 Acidimicrobiales bacterium
GGTGCCGGGCATCTCGAACTCGCGCACCTGGCGCTCCATGGCGATGACCATGCCCGAGGGGTCGACCTCGAGCGCCGCGGCGGTGAGGTCGCGGTAGAAGAGGTGGTGGCGGTTCTCGTCGCTCGCCACCCGCTTCATGATCTCGTAGGCGACCCGGTCGCCGACGAGCTTGCCGGTGTTGAGGTGGGCGATGCGGGTGGCCAGCTCCTGGAGGCTGACGTAGACGAAGCCGTCCTGGGGCGTCTCGGGCTCGGGCACCTGGCCGCAGGACATCTGGGCCATGCGGGCCCGCTCCAGCTCGACGGGGTCGAGGGACCGGGTGACGGTCAGGTAGTCGCGCAGGACGATCGAGTGGCGGGCCTCCTCGGCGGTCCACCGGCGGCTCCACTCGCCCCAGGCGGACTCCCGCCCGAACATCGCCTCGATCGTGCGGAAGTAGTAGGGGAGGTTGTCCTCGGTCAGCAGGTTGACGAACAGGCTGGACCGCACCTCGGCGGGCAGGCCGGCCTCCTCGGGCGACCACTCGTAGTCGGGCTCGAAGTCCCGACCACGCGAATAGGGGACCAGGGCGTGGGGGAACCACTCCTTGGACTGGGCCAGGTGCCGGTCGAGCAGCCTGGCGGCGACGGGCTCGAGCTCGGTGAGGAGCTCGGCGGCGTCCATCAGATCGTCGTTCACACCGGCAGCCTACCGACCGGTCGGTAGGGCGTCGAGGGGCAACACCCGTTCGCCGGTGCGAGACTGCGGGGTGCCGTGGACGATCGACGCCGACAGGACGACGCCGCCGAGGTCGAGCGGCTGCTCGGGCGCCCGCCCCGGGGCGGGTGGGAGGTCGCCGTCCGCCGTCCGGACGGCACGCCGCTCGTCATCCGCAACGCGCCGCTGCTCGACGACGGCACCCCCATGCCGACCCGCTACTGGCTGGTCGGCGAGCCCGAGCGCACGCTGGTGTCCCGGCTCGAGAGCGAGGGCGGGGTGGCCGCCGCCGAGGCCGAGGTCGACCCCGAGGAGCTGGCGGCGGCGCACGCGCGGTACGCCGCCGAGCGCGACGCCGCCCTGCCGCCGGGCCACACCGGGCCCCGCCCGTCCGGCGGGGTCGGCGGCACGCGCACGGGCGTGAAGTGCCTGCACGCCCACTACGCCTGGTTCCTCGCCGGGGGCGACGACCCGGTCGGTCGGTGGGTGCACGAACGGCTCGCCGGCCACGGGCGGGTAGCGTCCCGCCCATGACCGTGATCGCCTCCCTCGACCTGGGCACCAACTCGACGCGCGTCCTGGTGGCCCGACCGGTCGGCGGGCGGCTCGAGACCCTCGACCGCCGCAACACCATCACCCGGCTCGGCCAGGACGTCGGGGCCAACGGTCGCCTGGGCGACGAGGGCGTGGAGCGCACGCTGGCCTGCCTGCGCAGCTACCGGGAGGTCCTCGACGCCAACGGCGTCGAGCGGCTGCGGGCGGCCGCCACCTCCGCCGCCCGCGACGCGGCCAACCGCGACGAGTTCTTCGACGCGGTCGAGGAGGTCGTCGGCGTGCGTCCCGAGCTGCTGAGCGGCGCGGAGGAGGGCCGCCTGTCCTTCGTCGGCGCCACGGGCGAGCTCGACCCGTCGCTCGGCCCCTTCCTCGTCGTCGACATCGGCGGCGGCTCGACCGAGTTCATCGTCGGCACCGACGACGTCGAGGGCGTGATGTCGGTCGACGTCGGCTGCGTGCGCCTGACCGAGCGGTTCCTCGAGCACGACCCCCCGCTGCCCGAGGAGCTGTCCGCCTGCATCAGCTACACCGACGCCTTCCTCGACGACGTCGTGCGCGAGGTGCCGGCGGTGGCCGGGGCACGCACGCTGGTCGGCCTGGCCGGCACGGTCACGACCGTGGCGGCGGTCGAGATCGGGTTGGAGACCTACGACCGCGACCGCATCCACCACTTCCGGCTCACCCGGGACGCCGCGGAGGACGTGTTCCGCACGCTGGCCACCGAGGCGCTGGCCGACCGGGTCCACAACCCCGGCCTGGAGCCGGCTCGCGCCGACGTCATCGTCGGCGGCTGCTGCGTGCTGGTGGCCGTGTTCCGGCGCCTCGGCTTCGACGAGATGATCGTCTCCGAGGCCGACATCCTCGACGGCCTGGCGCTGAGCCTCGTCGAGCCCGCGGTCGAGTAGCGGCGCGCCTCGGTCGGCGCGGACGCCCCACCCGTCGCTACCGTCTGGGTCGCATGCCGCTCACCGACCGCGTCCTCATGGGCCCCGGGCCCTGCAACCC
>DATGPY010000093.1:0-6175 GCA_035304465.1 Acidimicrobiales bacterium
CATCGACCTCGGTGCCGAGGAAGATGATGCGCTCCCGCAGCAGGCGGTTGAAGATCTCGTGCGTCGGGTTGACGAGCGACGTGGTCTGTGCGGTCGGGGTGATGAGGCTCACGGCCGCAGAGGGTAGCGGCGCCGGGCCCCGACTCCGGCGCCCTTCCCCGCGGCGGCGGCCCGAGCGCCCCCGCCGGGGCACCTATCCTGGGGCCGCGCCGGGCCCCGCGGCCCGGCGAGCGCACGGACCGGCCGGCGTAGCCCAACGGCAGAGGCGCGTCCCTTAGGAGGACGTCAGTGTGGGTTCGAATCCCACCGCCGGCACCCCACGGCCTCAGCCGTGGACCGGGTCGTCGGGCCGCCAGTCGTCGGGGACGGCGCCCGGGGCCAGCCCGAACCGCCCGGTCGGTGCCCCGTGGCGACCGCCGAGCAGCGGCACCACGGCCGACAGCGCCAGCCGCCGGGACTCGACCGTCCGCTCGCAGTTGACGCCCTCGGGCTCGGCCTCGCCCGAGTAGAAGCGCAGCGCGGCGACGAAGTCGGCGCAGCGCTGGCGGTCGCGCTCCTCGGTCGGCTCGTAGCCGACCGCGATGTTGACCGCCGCCATGTCCCGCAGGTCGGCGGCGACGTTGACGTCGCGGGCGACGGTCCAGTACCAGGCGGCGATGGCCGGGCTGGCCAGCCCGTTCAGCGCCAGGTCGGGGTTGCCGACGAGGTCGAGCCCGAGGTCCTCCGCCGCCGCGCGGTAGTTGTGCTCGCCGGTGAGCTGGATGAGGCCCCGGCCCCGCCAACGGCTGTCGTTGCCCACCTCGACGGCGTCGACCCGGAACCCGCTCTCGTTGCGGAGCGTGGCGAGGAACGCGGCCTTGCGCTCCGGCGTGCTGATGCCGGCCCGCAGCATGGCGGCGTTGAGGGCGGGCAGCCCTTCGGCGACGACGGCCTCGTCGCGCAGCGGCCCGAAGATCTGGCGGAGCTCCTCGAGCGTGACGAGCTCGCGCCCGTTCCAGTCGCCGGCGACCGGCAGCGCACCGGGGACGGGCCCGATCTCGACCACCCGGACGCCGTCCGGCGCCGCGGGGTCGCCGGGCAGCTCGAAGGTGCCGGCGTCCCGGCGCAGCACGGCGACGTCGTCGCGTCCGTCGCCGTCCCAGTCACCCGCCACCGGGAACACCTCCGGGCCCGCGGCGGTGGCCCGTGTGGGCGGCAGCGGTGAGCCGTCGTCGTCGACCCAGGTGATGGCGCCGTCGGCCTGGCGGAAGACGCCGACCGAGTCGCGGCCGTCGCCGTCCCAGTCGCCCACGACCGGGAACGTGTCGTCGCGGCCGGGCTCGCCGACGGCCACCGGCGTCGAGGCGCCGCCACCGCTGACCAGCACGACGAAGGTCGCGTCGGACCGGCGGTAGAGGCCGACGGTGTCCCGGCCGTCGCCGTCGAAGTCGCCGGCCACCGGCCAGACGTCGGTGCGCCCGGGCTCGCCGAACGGGATGGGCTCGATCGGGCGGCCCTCGTCGTCGAGCAGGCGGAAGGTGGCGTCGGAGCGGCGGTAGACCCCGAGGGAGTCGCGGCCGTCGCCGTCCCAGTCGCCGGCCACCGGCACCTCGTCGCCGGCGACGTCGGGGTGGACGACGTCCGGCAGCGGCGAGCCGACCTCGGTGCGCCGGCCGAAGGTGGCCGCCTCCGGCCGGTACCAGCCGACGCCGTCGGCCCCGCCGTCCACGGGGACCTGCACCCAGCGCCGCACGTAGGGGAAGGGGTTGACCGTGCAGGGCTCGGCGCTGGACAGCTCGCCGCAGAGGTTGATCTGGAAGTGGACGTGCGGGGGTGTCGTGCGGGCGTTGCCGGTGCGCCCGACGCGGGCGATCGGCTGGCCTCGGGCCACCCGCTGGCCCTCGGTCACGAGGTTGGCCGAGTTGTGGGCGTAGTAGTAGGCGACGCCCGAGTCGCCCCGCAGCCACACGGTGCGCCCGCCGAGGCCCTCGTCGGCGTCCCGGACCTTGGCGACGACGCCGGACTCGACGGCGACCAGCGGCGCACCCTCGGGGGCCATGATGTCGGTCCCCTTGTGCCGGCGCTGGCAGCCGTCCCGGCAGGCGTGCCAGGAGTCGCCGAAGCTGACCTCGTGGGGCAGGGCGACGGGGAACACGTTGTCGGCCGGCGGCCGGGCCGGTGGCGGCTCCGCCCCGCCCTCCTGGGCGTCGACCCGGGTGGCGGTGGCCCCGACCAGCAGGGACGCCACCACGACCCCGACCGACCACCGCGCACGGCGGCGAGCGCCCGTCACCCCGTTCGACCCTGGCACGTGATCGTCCCTCCCACAGCGGCGCCGCCGCACGGCACAGACACTACGGAGCCGGCACCTCCTCGTGCGTCCACCCCCGGGCCGAGGGTGCGGGGTCACGTCGCACGGCGACCGTGCGAACACTGTGCGTGAGGCTACTGCCACCCCGGTGATGCGCGTCAACGCGGCGCGGCCGCGCCGGGTCCGGCCCGCGGCGCTACCGTGCCGGCGTGGCGTCGGACGAGGTCACGGTCATCGCCGCCGGACGGGAGGTCCGCATCACGAGCCCCGGGAAGGTGTTCTTCCCCCGGCGCGGCGAGACCAAGCTCGACCTGGTCCGCTACTACCTCGCCGTCGAGGAGCCGATCATGCGAGCCGTCCAGGGGCGGCCGACGCTCATGCAGCGGTTCCCCGAGGGCGTCGGCGGGCCGTCGTTCTTCCAGAAGAGGGTGCCCGACAACGTCCCCGACTGGCTGCGGACGACGGTGGTCGAGACCGTCAACGGCACACCGTCGCGGGCGCTCGTCGCCGCCGACGTCGCGCACCTGCTGTGGGCGGTCAACCTCGGGTGCCTCGGCTTCCACGTCTGGCCCTACCGCGCCGACACCGCGGACGCCGACCACGTCGACGAGCTGCGGCTCGACCTCGACCCCCAGCCCGGCACCGGCTTCGCCGAGGCGGTCGAGGCGGCGTTCGAGCTGCGCGCCCTCCTCGACGAGCACGGCATCACCGCCCACCCGAAGACGACCGCCAGCCGAGGGCTGCACGTCTACGTGCGGCTCGAGCCCCGGTGGACCTCCTACCAGGTGCGGGCCGCCGCCGTCGCCGTCGCCCGCGAGCTCGAGCGGCGGCGACCCGACCTCGTCACGGCCGCGTGGTGGAAGGAGGAGCGGGGGCGGCGGATCTTCGTCGACTACAACCAGAACGCGCCCCACAAGACCGTCTTCGGCGCCTGGTCGGTCCGGGCCCGGGTGGGCGGGCAGGTCTCCACGCCGCTCGCCTGGGACGAGCTGGCCGACGTCGATCCCGACGAGCTGACCATCGCCACGGTCCCCGAGCGCGTCGAACGCCTCGGCGACCCCTGGGCCGCCATGGCCACCGACCCGCAGCCCCTCGAGCCGCTGCTCGAGATGCACGAGCGTGACATGGCCGCCGGGCTGATGGACGCGCCCTGGCCGCCCGTCTACCCCAAGCAGCCGAACGAGCCGCCGCGGGTGGCGCCCAGCCGGGCCCGGCGCCCCGACTGAGGCCCGCCACCGAACGGGTCCGCCACCGGCACCGGGGCGCGCCTAGTGTCCGCCGGCGATGTTCATCACCAACCACGCGCTGGCCGGGGCGCTCATCGGCCTCGTGGTCCCCCACCCGGGCGCGGCCTTCGTCGCCGGGCTCGCCTCGCACGTGGCGATGGACCGGGTGCTCCACTGGGGCGACGAGCGCGTCGGCTGGGACGAGTTCGTGCGGGTGGCCCGGGTCGACGGGACCGTCGGCCTCGGCGTCAGCGGGTTGGCCCTGGCGGCCGCGGCGCCCGCCCTCGCCCGCCCCTCGGTGGCGGCGGGCATCGCCGGGGCCTGCCTCATCGACATGGACAAGGCGGGCGAGCACTTCTTCGGCCGCTCGCCCTTCCCCGCGGCCGTCGACCGCTTCCACGCCCGCATCCAGAACGAGCGCCCGATCGGGCTCGTCGTCGAGGCCCTCGCCGCCGCCGGCCTGGCCGCCGCCCTCGTCGCGCTGCGACGCCGCCGCCGGCGCGCCGCCTGACCGGCCGCACGCGCCGCGCGGGTCGGCGCCGAACCGGCCGGGTAGTCGCTACGGTGCGGACGGACCGACTCGCCCCGGAGGTCAGACATGCCTGGGATCGACGCCCGTGGAACCCTCGAGGTCGGCGGCGCACGCTACGAGATCCACCGCCTGAGCGCGCTCGACACGGACGTGTCGCGCCTCCCGTACTCGCTGAAGGTCCTGCTGGAGAACCTCCTGCGCCACAACGACGGCGTGCGGGTCACCGACGACGACGTCGAGGCGCTGGCCCGCTGGTCGGGCGGTCGAGGCGAGGCCCGGGAGATCTCCTTCCTGCCCGCCCGGGTGCTGATGCAGGACTTCACCGGCGTGCCCGCGGTCGTCGACCTGGCCGCCATGCGCCACGCCGTGGCCGAGCGGGGCGGCGACCCCGACACCCTCGACCCGCTCATCCCCGCCGACCTCGTCATCGACCACTCGGTGCAGGTCGACGTGTTCGGCCGGCCCGACGCGCTGGCCCGCAACGCCGAGCTCGACTACCAGCGCAACCTCGAGCGCTACCAGTTCCTGCGCTGGGGGCAGCAGGCGTTCGGCCGCTTCTCGGTCGTGCCGCCGGCCACCGGCATCTGCCACCAGGTCAACCTCGAGTACCTGGCCACGGTCGTCACCACCCGCGACGGCGTCGCCTTCCCCGACACGCTGGTGGGCACCGACTCGCACACGCCGATGGTCAACGGGCTCGGCGTGCTCGGTTGGGGCGTCGGCGGCATCGAGGCCGAGGCCGCCCTGCTCGGGCAGCCGATCTCGATGCTCATCCCCGAGGTCGTCGGCTTCCGGCTCTCCGGCGAGCTGCCCGAGGGCTCGACCGCCACCGACCTGGTGCTCACGGTGACCAACATGCTCCGCGAGCACGGCGTCGTCGGGCGCTTCGTCGAGTTCTACGGCCCCGGCGTCGCCAACGTGCCGCTCGAGAACCGGGCGACGATCGGCAACATGTCGCCCGAGTACGGCTCGACGGTCACGATCTTCCCGATCGACGACGAGACCCTCCGCTACCTGCGCTTCACCGGGCGCCCCGACGACCTGGTGGCCCTCGTCGAGGCGTACGCGAAGGAGCAGGGCCTCTGGCACGACCCCTCGGTCGAGCCGACCTTCACCGAGACGCTCGAGCTCGACCTGTCCACCGTCGAGCCGTCGATCGCCGGCCCGTCCCGCCCGCAGGACCGCGTGCCGCTCCGCGACGCCAAGCGCTGCTTCGCGACGGCGCTGGTCGACTCGCTGCCCGAGGAGGCGACCGGAGGCGGCGGCACGCAGGTCGCGATCGGTGGCTACGACCTCGAGAGCGCCATGTCGTTCCCCGCCAGCGACCCGCCCTCGGCGACGCTCGACGGGGCGGCCGACGCGCTGGGCGACGGCGACCCCGCCACCGCCGGCGGCTGCGAACCGGAGGAGGAGCGGCCCCACCGGCGGGTGCGGGTGCGCCTCGACGCCACCTCCGGCCTCGACGAGGAGGTCGAGGTCGAGCTCGACCACGGCCACATCGCCATCGCCGCCATCACCAGCTGCACCAACACCTCGAACCCGCAGGTGATGGTGGCCGCCGGCCTGGTGGCCCGGAAGGCCGCCGAGCGAGGGCTCACCCGCAAGCCGTGGGTGAAGACCTCGCTGGCGCCGGGCTCCAAGGTCGTCGTCGACTACCTGGAGCGGGCGGGCCTGCTGCCCGACCTCGCCAAGCTCGGCTTCGACCTGGTCGGCTTCGGGTGCACCACCTGCATCGGCAACTCGGGGCCGCTGCCGCCGCCGATCGCCGAGGCGGTGCGCGAGCACGGCCTGGCGCTCGTGTCGGTGCTGTCCGGGAACCGGAACTTCGAGGGCCGCATCAACCCCGACGTGCGGATGAACTACCTGGCCTCCCCGCCGCTCGTCGTGGCCTACGCCATCGCCGGCACGATGGACCTCGACCCGATGAGCGAGCCGCTCGCCACCGCGCCCGACGGCACGCCCGTGTACCTGCGGGACATCTGGCCCACCTCGGCCGAGGTCAACGAGGTCATCGAGCGGTCGCTGGCCTCGGAGATGTTCCGCGAAGCCTACGGCCACGTGTTCGAAGGCGACGACATGTGGCGCAGCCTCCCCGTGCCCGAGGGCGGCGCCTACGAGTGGTCGGAC
>DATGPY010000094.1:0-2683 GCA_035304465.1 Acidimicrobiales bacterium
AGCGACCCGGCGAGGAAGCACCACAGCGCCGCCAGCCAGGTCCGGCGGGAACCGAGGCGGTCGACGAGCCAGCCCATGGCCGGGATGGCGACCGCCATGGCCAGGAGGTAGCCGGTGCTGACCCACTGGACGGTCGCCACAGGGGCGCCCATCTCGTCGGACAGGCGGGGGAGGGCGACGCTGACCACGGTCGTGTCGAGGAGGGCGGCGACCGCCCCGACGAGCAGGACGGCGGCGAGGGTCACCAGCTCGCGGTCGAGCCGGTCGTCAGCGCACTTCGTTGGCATGCCAACATCCCTACCGGAGAGATGTTGGCATGCCAACATCGGTCGGGTACGGTCCCGGGCATGGCCGACGAGCGGACCGGACGGCGACGACGGATCCGCCACCTCGGCACGCACGTCGAGGGCGCGCCGGTCGGGTCGCTGCTGCTCCAGGTCGTGCGGGCCCACGCCCAGCTCGGCACCCGGCTGCTGCGCCGCGAGGGGGTCGTCCCGCCCCAGGAGATCGTGCTCCTCCACCTCGACGAGCAGGGCCCGGTGGCCCAGGCCGACCTCGTCCACTACCTGGGCCGGGACCGTTCGACCGTCACCAACACGCTGCAGGCCATGGAGCGGGCCGGCCTGATCGAGCGCACGCCGTCGCCGACCGACCGGCGGGCCATGGTCGTGGGGCTCACCGACGAGGGCCGGCGGCGGGTCCCCCGGGCCCGGGCGGCGTGGCACCGGCTCGAGGAGGTCACCACCCGGGGCCTGACCGACGCGCAGCGGTCCGCGCTGCTGCGCGCCCTCGCCGTGGTGCGCGACGAACTCGACCGGGCGCTCGCCGAGGACGGCGAGGACGGCGAGGGCGGCCCCGGCGGCGACCACCCCTAGTGTGCAGGGCATGTCGATCGCCATCGAGCTCACGCCCACCCTGCCCGAGCCCGGCGCCGCCCGCCCGGTCGACGCCGTCGGCGTCGGCGTCTTCGCCGATCGCCTCGACGACGGTGCCCTCCCCGACGGCGTCGACCGGGCCTTCCTCGAGGCCCAGCAGTTCGAGGGGAAGCCCGGGCAGACCTGCACGGTGCCCGGCCCGGACGGCCGGGCCGTCGTGCTCCTCGGGCTCGGCCCCGCCGAGGAGGTCGAGGTCCGCACCTACCGCCGGGCGGCCGCCGCGTTCGCCCGGGCCGCGCACAAGCAGACCCACCTGGCCATCGACGTGCTCGGCTCGCTGCCCGACCGCCTCGATGCCGCCGAGGTCGCCCGGGCGCTGGCCGAGGGCGTCATGCTCGGTTCCTACCGCTACACGGCGCTCAAGTCCGACCCCGAGCCCAGCCACATCGAGTCGCTGACCGTCGTCGGCGAGGGGGACGCCCACACGCTGTCCGCCATCGACCGGGGGCGGGCGGTCGGCGAGGCGGTCCGCCTGGCCCGCGACCTCGTCAACCAGCCGGGCGGCTCGCTCACCCCCACCGCCTTCGCCGCCCGGGCGCGGGAGCTGGGCGAGCTCAAGGGCTTCGACGTCGAGGTGCTCGACCGGGCCGCCATCGAGCGGGAGAAGCTCGGCGGCCTGCTGGGGGTCAACCGCGGCTCGACCGAGGAGCCCCGCTTCCTCGTCCTGTCGTGGGACCCGGGCGGCGAGACCCGGGGCACGGTGGCGCTCGTCGGCAAGGGCATCACCTTCGACTCCGGCGGCCTGTCCCTGAAGCCCAGCGACGCGATGGTCGGCATGAAGGGCGACATGGCCGGCGCCGCCGCCGTGCTCGCCACGTTCACCGCCCTCGACGCCGTCCAGCCGCCGGTGCGGGTGCGGGGGTACCTGCCGCTGACCGACAACATGCCGGGCGGCGACGCCACCCGGGTGGGCGACGTGCTGCGCATCCGCAACGGCACGACCGTCGAGGTGCTCAACACCGACGCCGAGGGCCGGCTCGTGCTGGCGGACGCGTTGGCGCTGGCCAGTGAGGGCGAGCCGGACGCCATCGTCGACCTGGCGACGCTCACCGGCGCGTGCATGGTGGCGCTCGGCCGCAAGATCGCCGGCCTGATGGGCAACCACGACGGCTTCGTCGAGGCGGTCCGGGCCGCGGCCGACGCCGAGGGCGAGCCGGTCTGGCCGCTGCCACTGCCCGACGAGATGCGGAAGGCGCTGGACTCCGAGGTCGCCGACCTGAAGAACATCGGCAACGACCGCTACGGCGGCGCCCTGCTCGCAGGTGTGTTCCTGCGGGAGTTCGTCGGCGACGGCATCCCCTGGGCCCACCTCGACATCGCCGGCCCGGCCGAGTCCGCCGAGGACGACGCCGAGACCCGCAAGGGCGGCACCGGCTTCGGCGTCCGCACGCTGCTGCGCCTGCTGTCGACCTTCACCCCGCCCGACCGGGCCGCGGTGAGGCCCCGGCCCTGACCGGGCCCGGGTCGGTCAGGACCCGACGTCGCGGCGCTCGACGGCGGCCAGGCCGGCCCCCGCCAGCGCCGCGGCGAGGGCGGCCAGTGCGCCGAGCGGCAGCCAGGCGACGTCGTCGGCCGGCAGGCGGGGCACGTGCTGGAACGGGGAGAGGTCGCGCGCCCACCGCGGGAGGTCGAGCAGCTCGCCGAAGAAGGCGACGAGGACGCACCACCCGACGAGCGCCCAGGCCAGGCCGGTCGCCCGCGGCGCGGCGCCGACCAGCAGCGCGCCGAGGCCGGCGAGCACCCAGAGC
>DATGPY010000095.1:0-2630 GCA_035304465.1 Acidimicrobiales bacterium
TCGCCGAGGCGGGCGTGCCCGGCGACGAGATCGAGGCCCTGCTGGCCGAGGGGGTGATCGCATGACGACCGCCGGCGCCGGCACCGACGTGCCCGAGGACGTCCTGTCCTGGATCGGCGAGACCCGCTACGAGGAGACCGCCGACTTCCCCGTCGAGCGGGGCTACGTGTGGACCTCGTGCGCCTCGGTCGAGAACGGCAACCCGCTGTTCTGGGACGACGAGGTGGCGGCCGAGCTGACCGACGGGCCGATCGCGCCGCCGACGACGCTGTCGCTGTGGTTCCGCCCCCACCACTGGCAGCCCGGGGGCGGCCCGCCGAGGCTGCCCCTGCAGGTCCACTTCGACCTGAAGGAGCGGCTCGGCCTGCCCGAGGCCGTCATGACCGACAGCGAGGTCGTGTTCCACACGCCGGTGCGGCCGGGCGACGTCATCAGCACCTCGCAGGTGCTGCGCTCGCTCAGCGAGCCGAAGACGACCAAGCTCGGCACCGGCCGGTTCTGGGTCATCGACGTGCCCTACCGCAACCAGCGGGGCGAGCTGGTCGGTGTCGAGACCTTCACCGGCTTCGGCTACGTCCGGGCCGAGCGCCCGCCGGCCGCCGAGGCGCCCCCGTCCGACGCCGGCGCCCCCGGCGGCGAGCGGCCCGGGCCTGCGGCGGGCGGTGAGGGGGTCGCCGCGGCCGGGGAGCGGCCCCGGCGCGACCTGCTGCTCGGCGACGTCGCCGTCGGCGACGAGCTGCCGCCGCTGTCCCACCCGGTCACGGCCACGACGGTCGTGCTCGGCGCGCTGGCCACCCGGGACTGGCGGCCCATGCACCACGACCGCGACTTCGCGGTCCACCGCAACGGCGCCCGGGACATCTTCCTCAACACCCCCAACCAGCAGGCCTGGCTGGAGCGCTACGTCACCGACTGGACCGGCCCCCGGGGCCGCCTCGGACGCCTGCGGTTCCGCATGCGCGACTCGATCTACCCGGGCGACACCATGACCTTCACCGGCACGGTCACCGAGGCGTCCGTCGACGGCACCGGGTGCGGCTGGGTGACCGTCGCGGTCGATGTGCGCGCCGCGCCGCCCGACCGCCTGTGCACGACCGCCGAGCTGCGGGTGGCCGTCCCCGTCACGCCCGACGACAACCCGTGGCGCCGCACCGGCGAGGCGTGGGTGCCGTGACCTGCGCCCGCCGACCGGGCCACCGACCCCGACCCGCCGACCGCCGGAGGACCTGACGCCATGCTCGACCTCACCTTCTCCGACGAGCAGGAGATGCTGCGCGACGTCGTGCGCGGCCTGCTCGCCGAGCACGCGCCGCTCACCGTCGCCCGCGAGATGGAGGACGACCCCGTCGGCTACCCGGACGAGCTGTGGAAGCGGATGGCCGAGCTCGACCTCCTCGGCCTGCTCCTGCCCGAGGAGCACGGCGGCTCGGGGATGACGGCGCTGGAGGGCGTCGTGCTCTACGAGGAGCTCGGCCGCAGCCTCGCCCCCACGCCCCACTTCGTCAGCTGCGTGGCCAGCGGGCTGGCGATCGCCCGGGGCGGCGACGAGGCCCAGCGCGCCGCCTGGCTGCCCCGCATCGCCTCCGGCGAGGCGGTGCTCACGCCGGCCTGGCTCGAGCCCGACGGCGGCTTCGGCCCCAAGGGCGTGCAGGCCCGGGCGACGAGCAACGACGGCGGCGAGACCTACCTGATCACCGGCGTCAAGCGCCACGTGCTGTTCGCGGCGGCGGCCACCCGGCTGCTCGTCTTCGCCCGCACCGGCGACGGGCCGGAGGAGATCGACCTGTTCCTCGTCGACCCGCAGGCGCCGGGTGTGCGCCTCACCCAGCAGCGCTCCGTCGCCTCCGACACCCAGTACCGCGTCGACCTGGAGGGCGTGCGGGTGCCGGCGGCCGACCGCCTCGGTGCCCCCGGCTCCGGCTGGGCGACCTGGGCCGCCGTGCGCGACGACGCGCTGATCGTGCTGGCCGCCTGGGCCGTGGGCGCCGCCGAGCACACCCAGGCCATGACCGTGCAGTACGCCAAGGACCGCGAGCAGTTCGGCAAGCCCATCGGCGCCTTCCAGGCCATCGCCCACTACCTGGCCGACCGGCAGACCGAGCTGGACGGCGCCCGCACGTTGGTCCACGAGGCCGCCTGGGCCCGGGCGACCGGCCGCCCGACCACCCGGCTCGCGCCGATGGCCAAGCTGTTCGCCTGCAAGATGTTCCGCGACCTGACCGCCACGGCCCAGCAGGTCCACGGCGGCAACGGCTTCACGCTGGAGTACGACGTGCAGCTCTTCTTCCGGCGGGCCAAGGCGCTGCAGCTCTCGTGGTGGGGCGAGCGCGACCTGGAGGAGCTGATCGCCGCCGACGTGCTCGACGCGTGACCGCAAGATCTGACGCACCGTCAGACCCTCGCTACCGTGGCGCCATGACCGACGAGGACCTCCTGGTGCGCGAGGACGGCGGCGTGCGCTGGATCACGCTCCACCGTCCCGACGCGGGCAACGCCCTCACCCCCGACCAGCGCGACCGGCTCATCGACCTGCTGGCCGACGCCTCGGCCCGCGTCGAGGTGCGGGCGGTCGTCCTCACCGCCACCGGCCGCCACTTCTGCACCGGCGCCGACCTGCGGGCCCAGCGGCC
>DATGPY010000096.1:0-4391 GCA_035304465.1 Acidimicrobiales bacterium
CGAGGACCACCCCGACAACGCCACCCGCTTCGTCGTCGTGGCGCGGTCGGGCATCCCGGCACCGACCGGGCACGACAAGACGTCGGTGGTCATCTTCCAGCGCACCGACCGGCCGGGATCGCTGCTCGCCATCCTGCAGGAGTTCGCCGCCCGGTCGATCAACCTGACCAAGCTCGAGTCGCGGCCCACGAAGAAGGGCCTGGGCAACTACTGCTTCCTCATCGACCTCGAGGGCCACATCGCCGACGAGGTGGTCGCCGACTGCCTGCGGTCGCTGCGGGCCAAGGTCGAGGACGTGAAGTTCCTCGGCTCGTTCCCCGCCGCCGGCGAGCACGGCGCGGTCAAGCGGCGCGACGCCGAGGCCGCCTGGGCGCGGGCCAGCGAGTGGGTCGAGCAGCTCCGCAGCCAGATCGCCCGCTGAGGGGGCGCCGGACCGGCGACCGGTGCCGGCGCCGGCGGTCGGCTCAGCGCGGGTAGGCGACGAGGTCGACCGCCTTGGCCGACGCCCACACCCGGGCGCCGGGTACGAGGTCGAGCTGGGCCATCGCCGCCGGGGTGACCTCGGCGGTGGCCTGCACGGGCCCCTCCAGGGTCACGCGCACCCGGTCGCGGTCCGCTTCGACGTCGGCCACGACGGCCGGCCAGGCGTTGCGGGGGCTGCCGTCGGGCCGGTGGGTGTGGAGGGCGATGGCCTGGGGGCGCAGGGCGATCGCCACCTCGGCCGCCGGGAGCGCATCGGCGAGGGTCAGCTCGCCGCCGGTGTCCAGGCGCACCGTGTGCCGACCGCTGGCGGTGCCGAACAGCACGTTGACCCCGACGAGCTGGGCGACGTAGCGGGAGGCCGGCCGGGCGGTCACCTCGGCCGGCGTGCCGGTCTGCGTCACCCGGCCACCCTCGAGGATGACCAGGCGGTCGGCGAGCACGATCGCGTCGAGGGGGTCGTGGGTGACGAGCAGGCGGCCGCCGGGGAAGTCGGCCAGGTGGCGGCGCAGGTCGGACCGCACCCGCACGCGGGTGCCGGCGTCGAGGGCGGCGAGCGGCTCGTCGAGCAGCAGCAGCCGGGGCTCGACGGCGAGCGCCCGGGCGAGGGCCACCCGCTGCGCCTCGCCGCCCGACAGCGTCCGCGGGCGGGCGCCGGCCACGCCGGCCAGGCCCATCCGCTCCAGCCAGGCGTGGGCGGCGGCCCGGGCCGCCCGCCGACGCAGGCCCCGGGCCCGCAGCCCGAAGGCGACGTTGTCGAGCGCGGAGAGGTGGGGGAACAGCAGGTGGTCCTGGAAGACGACGCCGACCGGCCGCTGCTCGGGGGGCACGAACGTGCGGGACGCCGGCTCGTCGAGCACCCGGCCGTCCAGCTCGACCCGCCCGCCGTCGAGCGGCCGGAGCCCGGCGATCGCCCGGAGCGTCGTCGTCTTCCCGGCGCCGTTGGGGCCGAGCAGGGCGACGACCTCGCCGTCGTCGACGCGCAGGTCGAGCCGCAGGTGCAGGTCGGGCAGGCGGACGTCGACCTCGGCGCGCAGCACGTCAGGCCCTCAGCCAGCGGTCGCGCAGGGGCACGAGCACGGCCAGCGACACCGCGACGAGCACGAGCGACAGCGCGACGGCCGCGTCGCGGTCGGACTCCAACGCCACGAACACGGCGAGCGGCATGGTCTGCGTGCGCCCCTGGAGGTTGCCGGCGAAGGTGACGGTGGCGCCGAACTCCCCCAGCGCCCGGGCGAAGCACAGCACGGCGCCGGCCACGATCGAGGGCGCCGCCTGGGGCAGCGTCACCCGCCGCAGGACCGTCCAGCGGCCGGCGCCCAGCGTGGCCGCGGCCTCCTCGTAGCGGGTGTCGACGGCCCGCAGCCCGGACTCGACGGTGAGGACGAGGAAGGGCAGGGCGACGAACGTGTTCGCCGCGATCACCCCCCAGATCGAGAACGGCAGGACGAACCCGGTGGCGTCCTCGAGCGGCTCGCCGACCAGGCCCCGCCGGCCGAAGGCGAACAGCAGCGCCGCACCGCCCACGACCGGGGGCAGCACGACCGGCAGCGTGGCGAGGGCCCGCAGCACCGACAGGCCGGGCAGGCGGGACCGCGCGAGGACCCAGGCCAGGGGGACGCCGCCGAGCAGCGACAGGCCGGTGGCCACGGCGGCCGAGACCAGGCTGAGCCGCAGGGCGTCGGTGACGATGGGGCGGCGGACCAGCTCGGTGAGGTCGGACCAGGGGGCCCGCTGCAGCAGCGCCACCAGGGGCAGGACGAGGAAGCCGACGGTGAGGGCGGCGAGCGGCACGAGGGCCCGGGGCGGGCGGGCCGCGGCTCGGCGGTCGGTGCGGGGGGCGGCGCGGCTCACGGCGGGCCGAACCCGTGGTCGGCGAGGACGTCCCGCGCGGCCGGCGTGGTCACGAAGGCGACGAAGGCGTCGGCGGCGCGGGGGTGGGGCGCGTCGGCCACCGCGGCGATCGGGTACCGGGTCGTGCCCTCCTCGCCGACGGGGACGTCGACGGCCTCGACGGCGTCGCCGGCCGCCCGCACGTCGGTGGCGTAGACGAGCCCGGCGTCGAGCTCGCCGGCCTCGACCTTGGCCAGCAGCGCCCGGACGTTCGGCTCCTCGGTGTCGGGGGCGGGCTCGACCCCGGCCCCGTCCAGGACCCGGCGGGCCAGGTCCCCGCAGGGGACGCCGGCGGCGCACAGACCGATCACCAGGTCGCCGCGCCCGAGGTCGTCGAGCCCACCGACACCGGCGGGGTTGCCGGCGGGGACGGCGAGCTGCAGGCGGTTGGTGGCGAACGCGACGGGCTCGCCGACGGCACCCTCGTCGACGAGGTCGGCCATGACCGCCTCGTCGGCGGTGGCGACGACGTCGGCGGGCGCGCCGTCCAGGACCTGCTCCCGCAGCGCCGAGGAGCCCGCGAAGCTCAGCTCGACGGTGACGCCGGGGTGCTCGTCCTCGAACGCGGCGGCGACGTCGGCGAAGGCGTCGGTGAGCGAGGCCGCGGCGAACACGGTGACCGTCCGCTCCGGTGCGCCGTCACCGGACGGCGCGGCGTCGCCGGTCGATCCCCCGCAGGCCGCGAGCACGAGCGGGAGGGCGCAGGCGGCGAGCAGCGGCCGGGCCGGGCGGAGGGTCACGGATCCTCCCGCGGTGTGCGGTGCGGCGACGGACGGGGCCGGCACCGGATCGGACCCGCCGTCACTAGTCGCACTGAACCTAGCAGTGCCGCCCCGGCCGCGGGCGTGGCAACCTCGCGGCATGCGCCGCCGCCCGACGTTGTCGCTCAACGAGTGGGCGGTGCTGGGCCTGCTCGTCGAGCGACCCCGGCACGGCTACGACGTCGCCGCCGAGCTGAAGCCGGGCACGCTGCTCGGCACCGTGTGGACGGTGAACCGGCAGCTCGTCTACCGGGCGCTCGACCGGCTGGTGGCGCTGGGCCTGGCCGAGCCCCGGCGGCGCGAGCCCGGCGCCGGCGGGCCACCCCGCACGGTCCACGGACCGACCCGGCGCGGCCGGGACGAGCTGCGGGCCTGGCTGGCGACCCCGGTCGAGCACCTGCGGGAGGTGCGCAGCGCCCTGCTGCTCAAGCTGGCCCTCGCCGACCGGCTCGGCGTCGAGCGGGCGCCGCTGGTCGCCGCCCAGCAGGAGGCGCTGGCCGAGCGGATCGGGGCGCTGGCCGAGCCGCCGGACGACCCCGCCGACGTGGTCGCCCTGTGGCGCCACCACTCGGCGCTCGCCGTGCGGGACTTCCTTGCCTCGGTGGCGCAGCCCGCGGCGGTCGCTCGCCGGGCCTGACGGCCGGCCGGTCCCGTCGCCCGGCCGCACCCCGCCGTCCGGCGTCGGTGGCGCGCGCGATCGCCACGGGCGACGCCAGGACGGACCGGTGCCGTCCCGCCTCCCGGGGTACGGTCGCCGCCCGGCGCTACGCTCGTCCCCTTCCAGGAGCGGTGGCCGAGCGGACGAAGGCAACGGTCTTGAAAACCGTCGACCCGCAAGGGTCCGTGGGTTCGAATCCCACCCGCTCCGCCAGAGACGCGCTGGCCAGCGCCGAGACGACGGGGAACGGGCCCGCAGCGGCGGGGCCGGGTGTCGCCGGCGGTCAGCGCAGCACGTCGCCGGCGCCGGGCGGCAGCACCTCGACCCAGGTCGTCCCGGGCGTGAGCGCCATCGGGGCGCCCGCCGCGGTGGTGAACGTCGTCGGGGCGTCCTCGGACGGCTTCTGCCACCGACCCCGCAGCACCGACCCGTCGCTGAACAGCCAGGCGTCGCCCTCGCCCACCGGCTCGGCCTCGGGCACGACCGCCCCGGTGACGTCGCGCTGGCCGCTGTCCCGGTAGGTCGTGAACCGCACGAGCACGTTGGTGGCCTGCACCCGGTCGCCGTCGCCGTCGACGTGCGGCGTCCCGTCCTGCGTT
>DATGPY010000097.1:0-3153 GCA_035304465.1 Acidimicrobiales bacterium
TACCAGGGCCCGACGGCGATGCGGCCGCTGCTGATCAGCCGGCGGAGGCGGTCGGCGGCCTCGGGCCGCACGGCGAGGTAGTCGTCGACGACGGCGAGCTGGCCGTCGAGGAGGAAGTGGGCGTAGCCGGGGTCGGCCTCCATCCGGGGCAGCAGGTCGTCGAGCAGGTCGACCAGGCGCAGCCGGAAGGTCTGGAACGAGGCGTACCACTCCCGGTCCCAGTGGGTGTGGGGGACGATGTGCACGCGTCGCCGGGTGCCCTCGCCCGCCCGCTCGCTCGGCCGGCTGCTGGACATGGTCATCGGTCCCCCTCGGTTCGGTCGGGTCCTGGCACGACGTCGCGCAGGGTATCGGTGGGGTGCGCGCCGCCGCGCCGGGGCGGGCTGGCCGGACCCGCCGGGTGGCCGGGGCGGCTCGCGCGGTGTGAGGCCACCCGACCATCGAGGTGGCGCCGTCGCCCGCGCCACGGGCACCGCCCCCTCGGCGCGAACTAGAACACGTTCTTGATCGTCGTCCGGGCGAGCAGAGGGGGACCGCATGGCGCTGCCCGACCACGTCAAGCAGATCGCCGCCCGCGTCTCGAACGCCGGGCGCTGGGGGAGCGACGACCAGCGGGGCACGCTCAACCTCATCGACACCGCCGCCGTCCTGCGGGGCGTGGCCGCCGCCCGCCAGGGCAAGGTGTTCTCGCTGGCCATCCCGTTCGACGAGGACGGCCCGCAGACCGGCGCCATCCCCGGCCGCGAGAACCCCCGGCGCACGATGCTGTCGGTCAACGCCCCCTACACCGGCGACCCGGCCGACTTCTGCGCCAGCGACGACGCCGTCACCATGGGCGTGCAGGCCGCCACCCACTGGGACGCCCTCGCCCACGTCAGCTACGAGGGGCGCCTCTACAACGGCGTCGACGCCTCGGTGGTCGACGAACGGGGCGCCGCCCGCCTGGGCATCGAGAACTTCGGCCCGGTCGTCAGCCGGGCGATCCTGGCCGACGTCGCCCGCGCCCACGGCGTCGACCACTTCGACGGCGGCCACCCGATCACCGGCGACGACCTCGACGAGGCGCTGGAGCTGGCCGGGGTGACCGTCGAGCCGGGCGACGTCCTGCTCGTGCGCACCGGGCAGATGCACTTCCTGCGGGCCGGCGACCGCGAGCGCTTCGCCAACCCCTCGCCCGGGCTGTCGGCCCGGTCGGTCGAGTGGCTCCACGACCACGACGTCGCCGCCGTCGCCACCGACACCCTCGTGTTCGAGGTCTGGCCGCCCGAGGACCCGGCCGCGCTGCTGCCCGTCCACCTGCTCGACCTCGTCGACATGGGCATGCCCCAGGGCCAGCTGTGGGACCTCGACGAGCTGGCCGCCGACTGCGCCGCCGACGGCCAGTACGACATGCTCCTCTGCGCGACGCCGCTGCCGCTCACCCGGTCCGTCGGCGGACCGGTCGCCCCCACGGCGGTGAAGTGAGATGGCGGCGATCATCCCGCCCGGCACCGTCGCCTGGGGCCTGCAGCTGCCGATCCAGGCCCAGAGCACGCTGTTCGTCGAGCCCTGGGAGGCCGATGCCACCACCGACGACCTCGTCGCCGTCGCCCGGGCCGCGGATCGGGCCGGGGCGCTCTACGTCGGGGTGTGCGAGCACGTCGCCATCCCCGAGCCACACGACGAGTCGATGGGGACCACCTGGTACCACCCGTTCACGACCCTGGGGTTCCTCGCCGGCGTCACCCGGTCGGTGCGGCTGCTCAGCCACGTGATCGCCCTGCCGTACCACCACCCGCTGGAGGTGGCCAAGGCGTTCACGACCCTCGACCGGCTCTCCGGCGGGCGGGCCATCGTCGGCGTGGGCGCCGGCCACCTCGAGCGGGAGTTCGCCCTGCTGGGTGTCCCGTTCGCCGAGCGGGGGCGCTGGGTCGAGCGGTCGCTGCCGGCGATCCGGGCCGCGCTCGACGACGAGTACCCGGTGCTGCCCGACGGCGACTGGGGGCTCGACGGCTCGGTGGGCGTCGCGCCCCGTCCGGTCCAGGCGTCCGTGCCGATCTGGGTGGGCGGCTCGTCGCCCGCCGCGATCCGGCGGGCGGCCGACCTGGGCGACGGCTGGCTGCCCCAGGGCGTGCGGCTGCGCGACCTGCCCGGCATCGTCGCCCGGGTCCGGGCGCGACGGGAGGCGGCGGGCCGGCCCGCGGCCTTCGACGTCGGCGCGCTGTTCGTCTGCCACGTCGGCGACCCGGCCTGGGACGTCGGCCGGTGCCTCGCCGGACCGCCCGAGCAGGTCGCCGAGGGCCTCCGCCCGTGGATCGAGGCCGGCGCCAACCAGCTGCAGGTCCGCTTCCGGTCGCGCGACGCCGCCGAGCTGGTCGACCAGGTCGAGCGGTTCGGGGCCGAGGTCGCGCCGCTGCTCACCCCCTGAGGGCTCACACGACGACCACGCCGGAGAGGTCCTCCTCCGCGTCGGGGTAGCGCAGGTCGAGGCCCGCGAGCGTGTCGACGATCGTGCGGCAGATGACCAGGTCCCGGTGCCACTTCCGGTCGGCGGGCACGATCACCCACGGCGCCTCGGGGGTGGCCGTCTCGCGGATGGCGTCCTCGTAGGCCGCCTGGTACTCGTCCCAGCGCGCCCGGTCCTCCAGGTCGCTGCGGCGGAACTTCCAGTGCTTGCGCGGGTCCTCCAGGCGGGCCCGCAGGCGCTCCGCCTGCTCCTCCCGGGAGATGTGGAGGAAGAACTTGCGGACGATCGTGCCCTCGTCGACCAGCATCCGCTCGAAGGCCCGGATGTGCTCGTAGCGGGCCCGCCACCGCTCGGGCGGCACCAGGCCCCGCACCCGGGCCGCGACGACGTCCTCGTAGTGGCTCCGGTCGAACAGGGCGATCTCCCCGTCCCGGGGGACGTGCCGGTGCACCCGCCAGAGGAAGTCGCGGGCCAGCTCCTCGTCGGTCGGCGTGCGGAACGACGTCACCCGGACCCCGGCGGGGTTCAGCCCGGTGAAGGCCCTGCGGACGGCGCCGCTCTTGCCCGAGGTGTCCATCCCCTGCAGCACGACCAGCAGACGGTGGCGACCGTCGGCGTAGAAGCGCTCCTGCAGGTGCCGCATCCGCCGGGTGAGCTCCGCCACCTCGGCCCGGCCCTCGGCCTTGCCCGGCACCCCGCTGGTCGCG
>DATGPY010000098.1:0-13624 GCA_035304465.1 Acidimicrobiales bacterium
CGGTCGCCGAGCAGGCCATCGTCGACGTCGAGGCCTGGTGGGACGACGTGTTCCCCGAGGTCTACGGCGGGTCGTTCGAGCCGGTCGCGGGCTACTACCCCTACGGGCCCGACACCGCGTCGCCACCGTGCGGCACCCCACCGCCGCCGTACGAGGTCATCGCCGACAACGCCTTCTACTGCCCCGAGACCGACATCATCGCCTGGGACGAGCACCGGCTCCTCCCCTACCTCGACGAGGAGTTCGGGTCGTACACGGTGGCGATCGTCATCGCCCACGAGTACGGCCACGCCATCCAGGCCCGCGCCAACGCCGTCGACCGCACCGTCGACCTCGAGCTGCAGGCCGACTGCTTCGCCGGCGCGTTCACCGGGCACGTCGTCGACGGCGGGGCCTCCGGCTTCGACGAGGACGACGTGAACCTCGACCTGACCGTCGCCGGCCTCATCTCGATCCGCGACCTGCCCGGCACCGACCCCGACGAGCCCTACGCGCACGGCAGCGGCTTCGACCGCGTCGGCGCCTTCCAGGACGGCTTCGAGAACGGCCCGGCGAAGTGCGCCGAGTACGCCGACCCGACCCGGGACCGGATCACCGCCGAGCTCGCGTTCACGGCGAGCGACTACGAGACCGGCGGTGACCTCCACCTCTACGACGAGGCCCGGCCGGGCCTGCTGACCCACGTGTTCGCCGACCTCAACGACTTCTACGGCGCCCTCTTCCACGAGCTGGGCGAGGAGTTCGAGCCGGTCGACGACCTCGTCCTCGCAGACCCGGCGACCGACGCCGTCGAGTGCGGCGGCGAGACCCTGCGCGGGAGCGAGCTCGAGCGGGCCGCGCTGTACTGCGTCGACGAGAACATCGTGCTGCTCGACCAGCGGTTCGTGGAGGACGACCTCTACTCGCTCGGCGACTTCGCGGTGGCCAGCGAGATCGCCCGGCTGTGGGCGATCGCCGCCCAGGTGCAGCTGGGTGTCGTCGAAGACGACGGTGCCCTCCTGCAGGCCGACTGCCTGACCGGCCGGTGGGCGGCGTGGACCTACCCGCTCGACGACGCCCGCAACGCGGAGAGCGACCGGTTGGTCATGTCCGGCGGCGACCTCGACGAGGGCATCATGGCCTTCCTCGCCTTCGGCTTCGGCGACGAGGAGGTCTTCGACCGCATCGACGCGCTGCGGACCGGGTTCTTCGAGGGCTACGAGGCCTGCGAGGAGTACGCGCCGCTGTCCTGACCGTCGCCACGTCGACGGCCCCACGCCGGCGCCGCCGGCCAGCGGGGCCCGCCGTCGTGGCGGGCGGCTCAGCCCGCGGCGCGGCGCTTGCGCCGCGACTCGCGCACCACCGCGGTGGCGATCCCGCCGACGCCGGTGACGATCAGCACGAAGACGAGGATCTGCAGGGCGCCGCCGCGGTCGCCGGCCTCGGTGGGCGGCCGCCCGGAGTTCGGCTTGGGGATGATGTCCGCGCCGGGCGCGGGCTGCGGCGTCGTCTCGGTCCGCTCGCTGTCCCCGGTGCCGTCGTCGGCCGGCGCGTCCGGCTCCTGCCTCTCGACCGCCGGACCGACGGGCGTCGCCGCCGTGGCCCGGCCGAACGGTGACCCGGCGAGCAGGAGCGCGAGCGCCAGCGCGGCGACGAGGGCGAGGACCGGGTGGGCGGGCCGGCGGCGCATGGGCCCATCGTCCGACCGGCCCGCCCCCGCGGTCAAAACGCCTCAGCTCGGCGGCGTGTAGTCGCCGGGCAGCACGATCGACTTCGTCTCCAGGTAGGCGGACAGGCCCTCGGGCCCCAGCTCCCGGCCGACGCCGGACGCCTTGTAGCCGCCGAAGGGGTTGCGCATGTCGAGCGTGCCGAACTGGTTGACGCCGTAGGTGCCGGTGCGCACCCGCTTGGCCACCTCGATGCCGGCCTCGACGTCGCTCGTCCAGACCGAGCCCGACAGGCCGTAGTCGCTGTCGTTGGCGATGCGGACGGCTTCGTCGACGTCCTCGTAGGGCAGCACCGCGAGCACCGGCCCGAAGATCTCCTCGCGGGCGATGGTCATGCGGTTGTCGACGTCGACGAACAGCGTCGGCTCGACGTACCAGCCCTTGTCCAGCCCCTCGGGCCGGCCGCCGCCGACGGCGACCTTCGCCCCCTCCTCGCGCCCCTTCTCGATGTAGCCGAGCACGCGGTCGCGCTGGCGCTCGGCCACCAGCGGGCCGACGGCGACCGACGGATCGGTGGGGTCGCCCACCGTGGTGGCGGCGACGGCGTCGCGCAGGGCGTCGACGACCTCGTCGTAGCGGTCGCGGGAGGCCAGGATCCGGGTCTGGGCGATGCAGGCCTGGCCGTTGTTCATGAGGGCGGTGCCCATGAGCATGGGCATGATCGCCTCGAGGTCGGCGTCGTCGAGAATGATCGCCGCCGACTTGCCGCCCAGCTCGAGCGTGCACCGCTTCAGGTGCTCGCCGCAGATGGCGCCCACCCGACGTCCGGCGGCGGTCGACCCGGTGAAGGCGACCTTGTCGACGCCGGGGTGGCGCACCAGGTACTCGCCCACCTCGCGCCCGGCGGGGAGGATCGACACCATGCCCTTCGGCAGCTCGATCTCGTCGAGGATCTCGCCGAGGATGTAGGCGTCGAGCGGCGTCTCCGGCGAGGGCTTGAGGATCATCGGCGAGCCCGCGGCCAGCGCCGCCCCCAGCTTCAGGGCCACGATGAACAGCGGCACGTTCCAGGGGATGATCCCGGCCGACACCCCGACGGGCTCCTTGCGCACGAGCACCGGGCCGAGCGCACCGGGACGGATCTCCTCGAAGGTGAAGGTGCGCGCCAGGTCGGCCCACCCGTCGAGGACCATGGAGGCGCTCAGGACCTGGCCCATCAGCGACCAGCTGGCGGGCGAGCCCATCTCGGCGGTGATGGTGTCGGCCAGCTCCTGCGAACGGGCCTGGACGGCCTGCGACAGCTTGGCGATGTACTCGGCCCGCTCCTCGGGGCTGAGCCGGGGGTAGGGCCCGTCCAGGGCCGCACGGGCCGCCTCGACGGCGCGGTCGACGTCGCCCTCCGACGCCTCCGGGGTGCGGGCGATGACCTCCTCGGTCGCCGGGCTGACGACCTCGATCGTCGCCGTGCCGGCCGGTGCCACCCACTCGCCGCCGATGTAGAGGGTGTCCTTGATCTCCATGAGGCCTCCTGCGCCCGGACTCGATCCTGAAACGGTGTCAGGTATCGTGCCACGGGTCACGGCCGCGAGCACGGTCCGGGGGGACGGCGATGGGCACGATCGGCGCGGACCTGACCGAGCAGGTGCTGGGCGACGGCGTCCTGGCCGCCGACCCCCTCCCCGCGCTCGCCCGCCTGCGGGCGGAGGTGCCGGTGGCGCTGCACCGGCCCACCGGGGCGTGGGTCCTGTCCCGGCACGCCGACGTCCTGGCCGCGTCCCGCGCCCCGGGGACGTTCTGCTCCGGCCGGGGCGTCCTGCTGGAGGAGATCGGCGTCGAGTACCCCTCGCCGCCGACGATGATGCACACCGACCCGCCGGCCCACACCCGCTACCGCCGGCTCGTGGCCCCGGCCTTCGCGCCCCGGGTCGTCCGCGCCCTCGACGCGCCGATCGCCGCCCGGGCCCGCGCCGCGGTCGCCGCCCTGCCGGCGGGCGAGCCGGTCGACGTCGTCGCCGAGCTGGCCGTGCCCTTCCCGCTGCGGATCATCGCCGACCTCCTGGGCGTCCCCGAGGACGACTGGCCCCGGTTCCACGAGTGGTCCGAGGCCGCGGTGCCCGGGGCGAGCGACCGCTCGCCGGAGGAGGCCGCCGCGCTCATGGGCGAGATGACCGAGTACCTGCTCGCGGCGGCCGCCGCCCGGCGGGCGCGGCCCCGCGACGACGTCATCTCGCTGCTGGCCACCGTCGAGGTCGACGGCGAGCGGCTCGACGACGACGAGCTCGCCATGTTCCTCGTGCAGCTGCTGGTGGCGGGCAACGAGACGACCCGCAACGCGCTGGCCGGCGGGATGGTCGCCCTCGCCGAGCACCCGGATCAGTGGGACCGGCTGCGGGCCGACCCCTCGCCGGCGGCGGTCACGACGGCCGTCGAGGAGGTGCTGCGGTGGACGACGCCGGTCGTCTACTTCATGCGCACGACCACCCGGGACGTCACGCTCCACGGCGTCGAGCTGCCGGCCGGCACACCGGTCGTCCTGCACTACCTGTCCGCCGACCGGGACGAGGACGCCTTCGGCCCGACCGCGGACCGGTTCCTCGTCGACCGCGACCCCAACCCCCACCTGGCCTTCGGCGCGGGCCCCCACCTCTGCCTCGGCGCCGCACTGGCCCGCCTCGAGCTGCGGGCGGTGGTGGGCGCCCTGGTCGACCGGTTCGCCCGGCTGGAGCCGGCCGGGCCGGTCGAGCGGGCGATGTCGCTGGTCATCGCCGGGCACCGCCGGGCGCCGCTCGTGCTGCACCCGGCCTGAGGCCCGCCGGCCTCGGTCAACCGCGGAAGGCCGCGTAGGCGTCGAGGACCTCGGGGTTGGCCAGGCTGCCCCGGCTCGCGGCGGCGTCCGGGTCCTCGCCGGTGAGGATGCGCTTGACCGGCACCTCCAGCTTCTTGCCCGACAGCGTCCGGGGCACGCCGGGCACGGCCCGGATCTCGTCGGGCACGTGCCGGGGTGACAGCTGCGTGCGCAGGGCGCCGGCGATCCTGCGCCGGAGCGCGTCGTCGACCTCCACCCCGGGCGCGGGCGTCACGAACAGCAGGAGGCGGCCGGGACCGCCCTCGGGGTCCTCCAGGTGGACGACGAGGCTGTCGGCGACCTCGGGCAGCGCCTCGACGACGGCGTAGAGCTCGGCCGTGCCCATGCGGACCCCGCCACGGTTGAGCGTGGCGTCCGAGCGACCGGTGATCGTGCAGGCGCCGTCGGGCTGGAAGGTGACCCAGTCGCCGTGGGTCCACACCCCGGGGTGGCGCTCGAAGTAGGCGGCCCGGTAGCGGGCGCCGTCCTCGTCGCCCCAGAACCCCACGGGCATCGACGGCATGGGTGCGGTGACGACCAGCTCGCCCTGCTCGCCGACCACCGACCGGCCGGCCTCGTCGTAGGCCTCGACCTTGGCGCCCAGGTAGCGACAGGAGATCTCGCCCGCCCGCACGGGGACCAGCGGGCAGCCACCGACGAAGGCCGTGCACACGTCGGTGCCGCCGCTGATCGACGACAGCAGCAGGTCGCCCTTGACCGCCTCGTAGACCCACTCGAAGCCGGCCGCGGGCAGCGGCGCGCCGGTCGAGCCGACGGCCCGCAGAGCGCCGAGGTCGGCCGCCTCGGCCGGCCGGATGCCGGCCTTGCGACAGGCCATGAGGAAGGGGGCCGAGGTGCCGAAGAAGGTCACGCCCTCGTCGGCCGCCGTGCGCCACAGGGCCGCGAGGTCGGGGTGGCCGGGGTCGCCGTCGAACAGCACCGGCGTGGCCCCGACGAGCAGGCCGGAGACGAGGTAGTTCCACATCATCCAGCCGGTCGTCGTGAACCAGAGGAACCGGTCGCCCGGGCCGAGGTCGTTGTGCAGCGCCAGCACCTTGTGGTGCTCGACGACGATGCCGCCGTGGCCGTGGACGATCGGCTTGGGCAGCCCGGTCGTCCCCGACGAGTAGAGGACGTAGAGCGGGTGGTCGAAGGGGACGGGCTCGGTGTCGAGCTCCTCGTGCTCGGCGACGAGCTCGTCCCAGCCGACGGCGCCCTCCAGCTCGGCGTCGGGGTCGAGGTAGGGCACCTGCACGGTCGCCCGCAGCGACGGCAGCTCGGCGCGGATGGCGGCCACCTCGGCGCGCCGGTCGACGCGCTTGTCGCCGTAGCGGTAGCCGTCGACGGCGAGGAGGACGGCGGGCTCGATCTGGCGCAGCCGGTCGACGACGCTGCGCACGCCGAACTCCGGGGCGCAGGACGAGAACACGGCCCCGAGGCTGGCCGTGGCCAGGAGGGCGACGACCGCTTCGGGGACGTTGGGCAGGTAGGCGGCGACCCGGTCGCCGGGCCCGACGCCCAGGCGCCGCAGCCCGGCGCGGCACCGGGCGACCTGGTCGCGCAGCTCGGCCATCGACAGCTCGCGGCGGGGGCGGGTCTGCGACAGGGCGATCAGCGCCGGACCGTCGGGCTCGCTTCGCAGCGCGTGGGCGGCGTAGTTGAGCCGCACGCCGGGGAACCACCGCGTGCCGGGCATGACCGGGTCCTCGAGGGCGGCGCCGACCGGGTCGGGCGACTCGAGGCGGAAGTGGTCCCAGATGGACCGCCAGAAAGCGTCGAGGTCGGTCACCGACCACCGCCAGAGGTCGTCGTAGCCGTCGAACGCGAGCCCGCGCTCCTCGGCCAGCCAGCGCATGTAGCGCCCGATGCGGCTCCGCCGCCGGTCCTCCTCGGAGGGCCGCCACAGGACCCGTCCGCGCCGCTGCTCCGTCACCGACCCCTCCGTGACCATGCCCTCACGGTAGGCGCCGCCGGCACCCCGCGTCCGCGCCACCGGGCGGGCGGTGGCGCCCGGTGCGGCGGTGGCGGCGAACGGCGTCCGGCCTCCTAGCTTTCTGCGCCGTGAGCGAGGTCCGCGAGTACCCCCAGTCCCGGTTCCGGCGCCCGCCCGGCGCCTGCGAGCTGCTGCTCGTGCGCCACGGCGAGTCGGCCCCCGCCCGCGACGACCAGCCGTTCCCGCTGGTCGACGGCCACGGCGACCCCGAGCTGGCGCCGAACGGCCGCGAGCAGGCCCTGCGCCTCGCCGACCGGCTCGTGCACGAGGACATCAGCGCCATCTACGTGACGCCGCTGCGCCGGACGCAGCAGACCGCGGCGCCGCTGGCGGCCCGTCTCGGCATCGAGCCCCGGGTGGAGCCCGACCTGCGGGAGGTCCACCTCGGCGAGTGGGAGGGCGGCGCCTTCCGCCGCCACGTCGCCGAGGGCCACCCGATCGCGCGGCGGATGTTCGCGGAGGAGCGGTGGGACGTCATCCCCGGCGCCGAGCCCACCGACGCGTTCGCGGCCCGGGTCCGGGGCGCGATCACCCGCATCGCCGCCCGCCACCCCGACGAGACCGTCGTCGTCGTGTCCCACGGCGGTGTCATCGGCCAGGTGCTGGCCATGGCAGCGCGCACGACGGGGTTCGTGTTCACCGGCTCGGACAACGCCGCCATCTCCCAGCTGGTGGTGACCGGCGACCGCTGGCTCATCCGCCGCTTCAACGACACGGCCCACCTGGGCACGGCGCTCAGCACGGCGCCGCAGCCGCCGACCTGAGCCAGAGGCGGGGAAAGTTCTGCAGTTCGTGCAAAGTTGCGCTCAGCGCAGATAGCCTGCTGCGGTCCGGTCCCCTCCCACCCCCTGAGGTCCGCCCGTGGACGCAGACACCGCTCCGGCACCCCTCGGCCACCGCCAGGTGCTCGTCGTCTTCTCCGGGATCATGCTCGGCATGTTCCTGGCCGCGATCGACCAGACGATCGTGGCCACGGCCCTGCCGACGATCGCCGGCGAGCTCGGGGGACTCGCCCACCTCTCGTGGGTGGTGACCGCCTACCTGCTCGCCGAGACGGTGTCGACCCCGCTCTACGGCAAGCTGGGCGACCTCTACGGGCGCAAGCGGGTCTTCCAGTCCGCCATCGTCGTCTTCCTCGCCGGCAGCGTGCTGTGCGGGCTGTCGACGTCGATGGGCCAGCTCATCGCCTTCCGGGCGATCCAGGGCGCGGGCGCGGGCGGCATCATCGTCGGCGCCCAGGCCCTCATCGCCGACATCGTCAGCCCCCGCGAGCGGGGCCGCTACCAGGGCTACTTCGGCGCCGTGTTCGGCGTGTCCAGCGTCGCCGGCCCGCTGATCGGCGGCTTCCTGACCGAGCACGCGTCGTGGCGGTGGGTCTTCTACGTCAACCTGCCGATCGGTCTCGTGGCCCTCGTCGTCACCAGCGCCGTGCTCCCCGCCTCGGTCCGGCGGGCGCGGGTGCGCATCGACTGGCTGGGCACGACGGTCCTGTCGGCCGCCATCGTCTGCCTCGTGCTGGTCACGACGTGGGGCGGCACCGAGCACGCCTGGGGCTCGCCCGTCATCGTCGGTCTGGCCACGGCGGCCGTCGTGCTCGGGGTCCTGTTCGTGGTGATCGAGCGGCGCGTCGAGGAGCCCGCCATCCCCCTGCGGCTGTTCCGCAACCGCACCTTCAACATCGCCTCGGCGGTCAGCCTGATCATCGGCGCCGGCATGTTCGGGGCGATCGCCTTCCTGCCCACGTTCCTGCAGATCGGCGGCGGGGTCTCCGAGGCCAACTCCGGCCTGCTGCTCGTCCCGGTCATGGCGGGCCTGCTGATCTCGTCGATCGCCGCCGGGCGCCGCGTCAGCCGCACCGGCCGCTACCGCCACTTCCCGATCATCGGCATGGCCGTGGCCGCGACCGGCATGGGCCTGCTGGCCACGTTGGACGCCGACTCCAGCCGGCTGGAGTCCGGGGCCTACATGTTCGTGCTCGGCGCCGGGCTCGGCATGGTGATGCAGATCCTCGTGCTCGCCACGCAGAACGAGGCGCCGGTCGCCGACCTCGGCGTCGCCACCTCGACCGTCACGTTCTTCCGGGTCGTCGGCGGGTCGCTCGGCGTGGCACTCGCCGGCGCGGTGATCAACAGCCGGCTGACGGGCGCGCTCGGCACAGAGCCGCCGAGCGATCTCACGCCGCAGGTGCTGCGGTCGTTGCCGGCCGACGAGCGGGCGGTCCTCTCGACCGCCTACGCCGACGCCATCACCACCGTGTTCGCGTACGCCGTGCCCGTGCTGCTCGTCGGCTTCGCCCTGACCTGGCTCCTGCGGGCCGTGCCGTTGCGGACGGTCGCCGCCCGGGTCGCCGCGATGGCCGAGGCGGCCGGCGGGCCGGATGGCGCGACGCACCACGCCACCGTCCCCGCCGCCGAGGTGGCGGGAGCGGACGGCACCGAGGCACCCCCGCCCGACGGGCGCTCCCCGTCCGGGCCCGCGCCAGCGGACATGATGGACGGCGTGGGACCGGCGTCGACGAGCGGGGGCTGAGGTGGCGTCAGGGCTGCGCGAGCGGAAGAAGGCCGAGACCCGTCGGGCCCTGGCGTCCGCGGCGCTGCGGCTGGCTCGCGAGCTCGGGCCCGACGGCGTGACCGTCGAGGCGATCGCCGAGGCGGCCGGCGTGTCGCCCCGCACGTTCTTCAACTACTTCGCCTCGAAGGACGACGCCATCGTCAACATCTCGCCCACCGAGCAGTCGATGCTCCTGGCCGACCTCTGCGACCGGCCCGAGGACGAGCCACCGCTCGACGCCCTGCGGGCGATGGTGCAGGCGGCCGCCGCGCGCTTCGCCGAGGACGCCGACGAGATGCTCGTGCGGCACCGCCTGGCCCAGGAGCACCCCTCGCTGGCCATGCGGCGGTCGGCCCGGTTCGCCGAGGTCGAGCGGGCGCTCGCGGAGGAGATCGCCCGCCGCACCGGCCTGGACGTCGACGCCGACACCTACCCGGCGCTGGTCGTGGCCGCGGCGCTGGGGGCGCTGCGGGTGGCCACCGCCGTGTGGAACGAGACCGGCCGCACCCGGCCGCTGCCCGAGCTCGTCGACCAGGCGTTCGATCAGCTCGCGGCCGGGCTCAACCGCGCCGCGGCGCCGGCATCGCCGGCCTGAGCGGACGGCCGCCGGCCCCGTTGTTGACCCCGCGGTCGACAAGAGGGCCCGTTACCATCGGGTAAGTTGTTGCACTCGGCGTGCAGTCCTAGCCTCGGCGCCCGTGACGGCCCCGCAGGCGCAGCCGACCGGCGACCGGCCGGCCCCGAAGCGAGTCCGCAAGCGGCCCGACACCCGCCGGGCAGAGATCATCGCCACCGCCCGCGAGGTGTTCGCCACCTCGGGCTACGCCGAGTCCGGCCTGGCCGAGATCGCCAGTGCGGCGGAGGTGTCGAAGGGCCTCCTCTACCACTACTTCCCCGCCGGCCGCCCCCAGCTGTTCGTCAGCGTGATGGAAGGCCTGCTGGAGGAGTTCCAGCAGCGGCTGCGCCAGGCGGCGAAGATGCCGTTCTCACCCCGCACCCGCATGGAGCACCTGCTGGCGGCGCTGTTCGGCTTCTTCGACGAGAACCCCGCCGCCTTCCGCCTGCTGTTCCGCGACCCGTGGGTGACCCACGACGAGACCGTCGAGGCCGCGGCGATCGCCACCCGGGTGGCCATCTCCTCCGAGCTCGCGAGCCTGATGGCCGGCCAGGGGCTGCCGTCGGACGACCTGGTCGCGGCGAGCACCGGCATCCTCGGGTTCGCGCTCGCCAACGTCGAGCTCACCCTGTCGGGGCAGGTCGACCCCGAGGTCGCCTGGCGTGTGACCTGCCAGTACGCCACATCAGGCTTCCCCGACTGAGCCACCCCCACCCCGGACGAGGCGCAGCACCGGCCGCGCCCGCCGGGCCCGCGGCGGTGGGGACGGCGGGCCGGCGCGGTCGCGCGCGGCCGGTGCGCCCAGGCGGGCGACCACGCGGGTGCCCCCGCCCGGGTGGCTGTCGACCCTCAGCGTCCCCTGTGCCAGCTCGGCGAACGACCGCATGGCGGCGATGCCCGAGCTGAACAGCAGGCGGTCGGGCGCGAACCCGACGCCGTCGTCGGCCACCCGCAGCGCGACCGCACCTCCGTCGAGGCCGAGGTCGACCTCCACGTGGCGGGCTCCGCTGTGGCGCCAGACGTTGCGCAGCGCTTCCTGGACGATGCGCAGCACCAGCGTCTCGGTGGTCCAGTCGAGGACGAGGTCCTCGTCGACCGCGACCGTCACCTCCGGCGCCGGCCCGTCGCCGTAGAGCGCGTCGAGGTATGCGCGGATGGGTGCGGCGAGCCCCGGCGACAGCGGCCGGTCGGCCCCGAGGGGCTGCACGGCCAGCATCAGCCGCCGCAGCGACTCGGCCTGGGCCCGCAGCTCGTCGCGCACGACCGCCGACGCGCCGACGCCGGCCCCACCCCGATCCGACCCGGCGGGCGCCGTGGCCTGCACGTAGGCGACGAAGGCCGCGTAGGCGGACACCGCCTGCTCGTGGAGCTGGGCCGCCACCCGGTGCCGGTCGTGGTCGGCCCGCTGGACGACCTCGGCGAGCAGCTCGCGCCGGGCGGCGGCCGCCCGCGCCAGGTCGCCGTGGAGCCGCCGGGCCTCCCCGACCGCGGCGAGCTGCCGCACCGCCGCCAGCACCGAGAGCAGCGCCGCCACCCCCAGCGCCGTGGGCACCGCCCAGGGCTCCTGCGGTGCCCGAGAGGCGGCGACCGCGATGAGCACCGGCAGACCGGCGAGGACCAGGACCGCCGGCAACCAACCGCCCCGCAGCCGGTCGCGATCGGCCGCCCGGCCCCGCCCCGGCGCCGCCGACGGCAGGTGCAGCGGCACGAGCAGCAGCAGACCCGTGCTGAGCGCGTGGAGCGCGAGGAGGGGCGCCGCCGGCAGGTCGAACCCCCGCACGCCCTGGACGGTCTGCGCGACCGCGTCGGCCAGCCCGAGGACGGCGAGGCCGACCGCGATGCGCCCCACCGCGGAGGCCGTGCCGCCCGCCCGGCGCAGGCGCAGGTGGAGCAGCGCGGCCCAGTAGGCGGCGAGCACCATCGCCGCGGCGGCGGTGGCCGCGGGCAGCGCGAACCAGGCGTCGTCGGCCCGCAGGACGTCGTCGCCCCACACGAGGGCGGCCGGTGCCGTCACCACGACCACCGACATCGCGCTGTCGACCAGGTCGACCGACACGGCCCGCCGCCCCGAGCGTGCCCGCACGACCGCGACCGCCCCGCCGATGAGCAGCGACGCGACGGCCGCCACGATCGCCGCGTTGGCCACGGCCGGCACGGGCACCGCGACGCCCGGCCCCGCGACCGCGGCCGCGCACACGACGCCGATCAGCACCAGCGCGGCCAGCCACAGGCGGGAGGCCCGGGCGTCGAGGCGGGTGCCCCGGCGGGCGGCGACCGCCGTGTGCGCCACGGCAGGCACCAGGTGGGGCACCGTGGCCACCGCGGCCAGCGCGACGAGGTAGCCGCGCGGCGAGCGCACGTGCAGGCCCGCCACCACGGCGACGGGGAGGCTGCCGGCAACCCACAGCCGGGCTGCCGCCCGCCGGTCGAGCCCGCGGCGAGGGTGGCCGGCGCGCGCCGCTCGCCCCCGGTCCCCGGCTTCGGTGGCGGTCGCCGGCCGCCCTCGGCGAGCGAGCAGGCTCATGTACTCCCCCCTCCGGCCCCCGCACGGTGGTGGTCGGGCGTCGCCGGGAATCTCAACAGCAGTGTCGGAAACCTGTCAACCGCCCCCACGGCCCGGCGTCGCCGCACGGCCGACAGCGCCCACGCAGCGCAGCCGTGTGACATCCCTGCGTCGGCCGCAACCGTGGCGTAACGTCGTGCGCAGCCCACCACCCCCAGTGGCGGCGGCGCCCGTCACCCGGGCGCCCGGTGCGAGAGAGGCACGACATGCACCTCGAGTTCAACGACGAGCAGCTCGAGCTGCGGGAGAGCGTGCGGGCGTCCCTCGCCCGCGAGTGCCCGCCCCACCTCGTGCGGAGCGTGGCCGGCGGCGGACCCGGCGCCGACGCGGTCGCCACCGCCGTCACCTGGCTGGGCTGGCCGGCGCTGACCATCGACGTCGACCTCGGCGGCCTGGGACGGACCTTCGTCGAGCTGGCCATCGTGCTCGAGGGCATGGGGCGGGCCGCGGCGCCCGGCGCCTACCTGCCGACGATGACGCAGTTCGTGCCGGCGGTGCGCGAGGTCGGCACCCCTGCCCAGGCCCACCGCTTCCTCTCCGGCGTCGCCGCCGGCGAGGTCACCGGCACGCTCGCGCTACACGAGGGCGGCCGCTGGGACCCCGACACGGTCGTCGCCACGGCCCACCGGGACGGTGACGGCTGGCTGCTGCGGGGAACGAAGCACCACGTGCTGGGCGCGCCGGACGTCGACGAGGTGGTCGTGGCTGCCCGCCGCGACTCCGGGCCGCTGGGGCTGTTCGTCGTCCCCGCCGCCGAGCTGAGCTTCACCCGCACGACGAGCCTCGACCCGACCCGGTCGCTGGCACGGGTCGACCTCGACGGCGTCTGGGTGCCCGACGCCCGGGTCCTCGGCGGCCCCGACGCCGAGGTGGACGCGAGCAAGGCCATCGGCCAGGTGGTGACCGAGGCCGTCGTCGGCCTGGCGCTCGACGCCCTCGGCGCCTGCGACGCCCTCGTCGACGCCTCGCTCGAGGTGGCGCTCCGGGGCGGAGTGGCCGGGCAGGCGACCGAGCACGCGCTCGCCGATGCGGTCGTGGCCACCGACCTCGCCCGGGCGGCCACCTACCAGGCGACCGCCGCCGTCGCGGCCGGGGACGCCAGCGCGGCGCACGCCGCGTCGGTCGCCAAGGCCGCCGTCGGCGAGTGCCAGCGCCTCGTGGCCCGCACCGCGATCGAGGTCTGCGGCGGCACGACCGGGCCCGACGGACTGCCGCTCGACCTGTGGGTGGGGCGGGCCGAGGCCGATTCCCTGCTGTTCGGCTCGGCCGTCGACCACCGGCGCATCGTGGCCGACCACATGCTCGTCGCCCAGCGGGCCCGCCACGCCCAGCTGTCCCATGCCCTGCTCGGCTGACGCCGAGCCGGTGCCGCACCGGGCCACCGACAGCGGTCCCGGTGCCGGCGGCGGTC
>DATGPY010000099.1:0-2076 GCA_035304465.1 Acidimicrobiales bacterium
GCTCGACGACGTGCTCATCACCGAGCACCTGCGCTACTCGCTGCCGTACCGGGCGCTGTTCAGCCGGCGAGCACGGCGAGCCGGAAGTTCTCCGGCAGCGACTCGAGGGCCTCCTTGACCTCCTGCTCGGTGAACCTGTCGAGCAGCTCGTCCTCGGCGCTGCGCCCGGCGAGCGCGGCCTCGAGCCCGCCGATGCGCCGGTAGAGGTAGAGGTCCTCGACCTCGTCGAGGTCGGTCTCGTCGGGGCGCCGCTTCCTGGCCCGGTAGGTGTTGATGTAGGTGTTCGTCAGGATCCGGTAGAGCCAGGCCTTCAGGTTGGTGCCCTCCTGGAAACCGCCGAAGCCCCGGTAGGCGCGCAGGTACGTCTCCTGCACGAGGTCCTCGGCGTCGGCCGGGTTGCGGGTCATCCGCAACGCCGCGGCGTACAGCGACGGCATGAGGTCCATCGCCTGGTCCGCGAACGTCGCCTGATCGGCCATGGCCGGACCCTACCCGCCGGCTGCACCCGTCAACGACGTTCACCCCGCGGGGTCGAGCGCCCCCGCGGAGTACTGGATCCGCGGGCTCCACAGCAGCCAGCTGTCGACCTCGAGCGCCCGCAGCGCGTCGATCATCGCCCGCACCTCGGCGTCGCCGTAGGCGACCCCCTGCAGCTCGAAGTTCTGCAGCCACGGCGCGACGACGACCCCGGTGCCGGCCGTCACCTGCTGGTAGCGGGTGAGCAGCGCGGTGGCGAACTCGCCGGGCTGGCGGGCGGGGTCGGGCACCCCGTAGCGGCCGGCCGACCAGTAGCCGGGGTAGATCTGCGGCGAGATGTAGTCGGTGTTGCGGGCCATGCGGGCGACGTCCTGGCCGATGGGGTCGCCGGTGTCGGCCGCGATGCCGACGGTGGTCACGCCCTGGAAGGCGCCCCGGCGCCGCATCTCGCTGTGGGCCTCGGCCAGGAAGCCGGTGATGACGTCCGAGGGCGACGAGGTCAGCCCGGGCACGACGATCGTGTCGGGCTCACCGGTCGGCAGGCGCACGTCGTCCCAGAGGATGTCGGTGACCCCGTGGTTGACCGCGTCGATGGCGAGGTCGAGGTTGTAGCGGCGCACCGGGGCGCTCGCCGGGTTGCTGAACCGGCCGAACAGGTCGTAGATGCCGCCGTCGACCGACTGGATGACCTGGTCGTGCTGGCCGGCCGCCCAGGCGGCGTCGACCAGGATCGGGTCGCGGAAGGCGGCGATGCGCCCGACCACCCGGCCGCCGTGCTGCTCGACGGTCTCGACGACCTGCTCGAGGTCGTAGTGGGGCGTGACCGCGCCGATCTCGTGCGCCCGGGCGACCTCGGTGTCGAAGCCGACGACGCCGTTCTCGTCCTTGATGTCGAGGGCGATGGCGTCGATGCGCCCCTCGTCCAGCATCCGGAGGATGGGGTCCCGCAGCTGGGGGCTGGCCCACCCCACCCCGCTGACGTGCACCGCCCGCAGCCCCGGGTAGGCGACGGGCACGACGACCGAGGTCGTCGTCTTGTTCCCCGCCCGGTCGGTGGCCTCGAGGGTGACGGGCCCGGCCGGCGGGCGGTCGAAGGACAGCGTGAACCGGCCCTCGTCGTCGACCTCGACCGGGTCGCCGTCGGCGGTCAGCTCGGCACCCTCCTCGACCCGACCCGACACCTCCGCGGGCTCGTCGATCCCGACCGGGTCGGTGGCGGTCGGCACCTCGAGCGCCGGCGGTGTGCCGTCGACGGTGAACTCCCAGCGGTGGACCGAGTCGCCGAAGACCGGCCGCGGCACCCGCACCTCGATGCTGTGGTCGCCCTCGGCGAGGGGCTCGGGCGGCCGCCACACCATGAACGGGCCGAGCACCCCCGGCTCCTCGATCACCTCGCCGTCGACGACGAGGGTGGCCTCGGCGGCCTCCTCGTCGGAGTCGAACTCGAAGCGGACCTCGAGCGCGGCGGCGTCGAAGGTGGTGATGGCGGCGCCGTCCTCGATCCCCTCGACGTCGACGTGCACCCGGGTGGCCCGGTAGACGATGCCCCCGACGAGGGCGGCCGTGGCCAGCGCGACGAGCGCGGCGACGACGGTGCCG
>DATGPY010000100.1:0-12393 GCA_035304465.1 Acidimicrobiales bacterium
TGTCGTCGCTCGCCCGCGTCAGGAGGATGTCCTGGTAGATGCCGGCCGGCTCGTCGGGCTGCCGGGTACGGGCGAACAGGTGCTCGTCGGCCTGCGGCTCCCAGGAGCGGAAGCGCGGGCAGGCCCGGGTGCAGGTCGTGCACCCCTTCTCGCCGTGGAGGCAGTTGCCCGGGCCCAGCTCCTCCTCGAGGTGGAACGGCTTGTAGGCGCCGGGCTCGTGCGTGTAGCCGATCACGTCGTGCGGGCACGACACCACGCAGCCCGCGCAGCCGGTGCACAGGCCGGTCTGGATGACCTCGGAGTAGAGCTCCTTCCACTGGGCCGTCCAGCGGGCGGGCTTGGCGGGCGCCTTCGTGGCAGGCGCGTCGTCGGTCACGGCCATGCACCCGACGCTAGTGGCGTCCTGCCGCGACGGGCGAGGCCGGTGGCGGGCGAGCGTGGACGCCCGGGAGCCCGCCACGCTCGGTAGCCTCGATGCCACATGAACCCGCCCCGGCACCTGCGTGCCGACCGGGGCACGGCGGCCGGCTCCCGGCGGAGACGCCGCACGTGGCGCCAGCGCCTCGTGCTCACCACGGGGTGCCTGCTCAGCATGGCGCTGCTGGGGGCGGCGGGGTTCGCCACCTACGGGATGCTGCGCTGGTACGGCGTCGACCGGGTCGACCTCGACCTCGAGCGGGCCGCCGAGGGCGAGCCGATCAACATCCTGGTCATCGGCAGCGACAGCCGGGCGGGGGAGGGCGAGGCCGAGCAGGCGGCGGTGCCGGGCAAGCGCACCGACACCATCATCGTGGTGCGCCTCGACCCGCAGGCCGACACCGTCGCCGCGCTGTCGTTCCCCCGCGACCTGTGGGTGCCCATCGCCGGCCGGGGCGAGTCGGGGCGCATCAACTCGGCCTACGACGGCGAGGGTGAGGAGCAGGTCCTCATCGACACGCTGTCCGAGAACTTCGGCATCCCGATCCACCACTGGATCGAGGTGGACTTCCAGGGGTTCCGCCGCCTGGTCGACGCCCTCGGCGGGGTGACGCTCTACTTCGACCGGGCGCTGCGGGACGAGGCGTCCGGCCTGTACGTCACCGAGCTGGGGTGCGTGACGCTCGACGGCGAGCAGGCGCTGGCCTACGCCCGCTCCCGCCACGCCGAGTACCACACCGAGGACGGATGGGTCGCCGACCCCCAGTCCGACCTGTCCCGCATCGTGCGGCAGCAGAACCTCATGGCCGCGGCGCTGGACGAGGCGCTCGACCAGGTCACGAACCCGATCCGGCTGCGCGAGCTCATCGACATCGGCACCGACAGCGTGACCATCGACGACCAGCTCGGCCTCGGCGACATCCGGGAGCTGGTCGACCAGTTCCGGGACCTCGACAGCGACCGGTTCGTCACCTACTCGCTCCCGGTCCTGCCCCGGCCCGGTGACGAGGGCGCGACCGTCGTCGTGGACGAGGCGGCCGCCGCACCGGTGCTGGCGGTGTTCCGGGGCGGCGAGCCGCAGGAGATCGGCCCGGCGCGTGTCGAGGTCCACGTCCGCAACGGCACCGCCGCCGACCCGGCCCGGGCGCAGGGGCGGCTGGCCACCGAGGTGACCGAGGAGCTGGCCGGCCTCGGGTTCGAGACCGGCCCGCCGGCCGACGACCCCGAGGTCCACGAGCACACGACGGTGCGCCACGCCCCGGGCCACGTCGACCACGCCCGGGCGGTCGCCCGCCACATCGACGGCGGCGTCGTGCTGGAGGAGGACCCCGACCTGGAGCCGGGGCGGGTCGTCGTCGTCGCCGGACTCGACTTCCCCGGTGTGCGCACCGAGCCGTTCCCGCTGGACGACCTGCCCGCGCCGCCCGAGACCGGGCGGGGAGCGGCGACGACCTCGACCGCCGCGGCGGGCACCTCGTCCACGACCGCCACCCTGCCGGAGCCGACCTCGACCACGACGCCGGCCCAGGTCGGCGCGGTCCCCGAGGGAGCCTGCTGAGCGCGAGGCCCGTGCCGGTCGGTGTCCGGAGTAGCGTTGCGCCGACATGCCGGGCGACCGCTGGGACGACTCTCGCTGGGACGCTGCCGCCCCGCCACGCCCCCGGGATCCCTCCCGGTGGGCGCCGCCCGCGTCCGGTGGCGCCGGCCGACGCGGTGGTCGACCGGTCAACGGGCGCGTCCCGCCGACGGGCCGGCGCGCCACCGCCCCGTGGGCGGCGGACGTCGCCGGCCCGTCGCGGCCCGCCCGTCGCGACCCCCGGGCCCGGCCCGGCCCCCGCGACGACCCGGCGTCCCGCGCCCGGTCCGCGCCCGGCACCGGCGCCCGTCCGGAGCGGGACCCCCGGCGGGTCCGGGTGGGCGGCGCGGCGCCAGCGGGCCCGGCGACCCGCCGCGCCACCGCCCCGGGGCCCCGACCCGGGCGCGGACCCGGCGACGAGCGGTCCGGGCGCCCACCCGACGGCCCCCGCCACGCCCGTGCCCGGCCCGACGGCGGCCGGGGCGGCCGTGCCGGCCGCCGCGGCCGACGCAGCTGGCTGCAGCGGCTGGTGCTGGCGGCGGGCACGGCGATCGTGCTGGTGTGCCTGCTCGGCGCCTCGCTGGGCACCTACCTGGTGGTCAAGTACGGCAGCATCCAGCGGGCGGACGTGTCGCTGCCGCAGGCGCCGCCGGGCGAGCCCGAGAACTTCCTGATCGTCGCCGTCGACACCCGCGAGGGGCACAGCGGCGTCAACACCGACACGATCATGGTGCTGCGGGTCGACCCGAAGTCCGACCGGCTGGCGCTCACCTCCTTCCCCCGCGACCTGATCGTCACCGTCGCCGACACCGGCGAGCGGGGGATGATCAACGCCGTCTACAACCGGCCCGACAACCAGGGGCCACAGAACCTCATCGACACCCTGCAGCAGAACTTCGGCATCACGATCAACCACTTCGTCGAGGTCAACTTCGACAGCTTCCGGCGGGTGGTCGAGTCGGTCGGCGGGGTGCCGGTCTTCATGGAGCGGGCCGCCCGGGACAAGGGGTCCGGCTTCTACAACGAGCAGCTCGGGTGCGTGAACCTCAACGGCGAGGACGCCCTCGAGTTCGTCCGGTCCCGCAAGCTCGAGGTGCTCATCGACGGGGAGTGGCGCCACGACCCGCTGTCGGACGTCAACCGGGTGAAGCGCCAGCAGATCTTCATCCAGCGGGCGATGTCCAAGGTGCTCTCCCAGGTGAAGGACAACCCGCTCTACCTGCACGAGCTGATCGACATCGGCGTCGACACGGTCACGCTCGACCCCAACCTCGGCATCAGCGACCTGCGCGACCTCGGCGAGCGCTTCCGGGACTTCGACCCGGCCGAGCTCGAGACCTACCCGCTGCCGGTGATCGACCACCCGTCCCAGCCGGGGCGCCTGCTCCTCGACGAGGCCGAGGCGGAGCCGATCCTCAACGTCTTCCGGGGCCTCGACCCGAGCGAGATCAGCCCCTCCCGGGTGAAGGTGCGGGTGCTGAACGGCACCGTCGCCGACCCCGCCCAGCAGCGCGAGAACCTGGCCTCGGACGTCAGCGCCGCGCTGCAGCAGGTCGGCTTCACGCTGCAGCAGCCGGGCGACGCCGACACGTTCTACGCGCAGACGACCATCCAGCACGCGCCGGGGCAGGAGCTGTTCGCCCAGCGGGTTGCCCGCCACATCACCAGCGAGACGGCCATCCCCACCGAGGCCAACCCCGAGCTGGGCTCCGGCGAGGTCGTGGTGATCGCGGGCGCCGACTTCACCACCGTCCACGAGGTCCCGACCCCGGTGGACCAGATGCCGCCGCCCGCCGGGGCGCCGGCGGCGGGGGAGGAGCCCGGGTCCGAGGCACCGGAGACCACGGCCCCGCCCGAGACGACGACCACGACGTCCCCGCCGCCGACGACCACGACGACCGAGAACCCGTTCATCATCGGCCAGCCGCCGGAGGGCGCCCGCTGCTGAGGTCGGGGTTGGGACCGGCGCCGCGAGGCGGCAGGATGCCGGCTGGGCCCCGAGACAGGAGCGTGGCCATGGACGACACCGAGATCATCAGCCGCATCGGCGCGCTGGTGGAGGAGGAGCGCTCGCTGGAGCACTCGATCGCTGCCGGCGGTCCCGACGAATCGGCCGCCGAGCGGCTGCGGCAGGTCGAGGTCGCGCTCGACCAGTGCTGGGACCTGCTGCGGCAGCGCCGGGCCCGGCGGGCGACGGGCGAGGACCCGGACGCCGCGACGGTGCGGCCACCCGAGGTCGTCGAGCGCTACCAGCAGTAGGGCGGCCGGCGGGCTCGCCGGGGCTAGATGCTCACCTCCATCTCGTCGAGGCGCTCGGCGAGGATCAGCCGGGCCGCGGCCTCGATCAGCGCAAGGTGCGAGAACGCCTGGGGGAAGTTGCCGAGGTGGTGGGCGGTCCGGGGGTCGAGCTCCTCGGCGTAGAGGCCGAGCGGCGAGGCGACCCGCAGCAGCCGGTCCATGGTCTCCCGGGCCCGGTCCAGCTCGCCGACGATCGCCAGCGCGGAGACCAGCCAGAACGAGCAGATGAGGAACGCGCCCTCGGTGCCGGTGAGGCCGTCGTCGGTCTCGTCGGTGCGGTAGCGCAGCACGTAGCCGTGGTCGGTCAGCTCGTCGGCCACGGCGAGGACCGTTGCGCGCAGGCGCTCGTCGGCGGCCGGGAGGAACCCGAAGATGGCGGCCAGCAGCGTCGAGGCGTCGAGCGCGTCGGTGTCGTAGTGCTGGCGCAGCACGCCCCGGTCGCTGAGGCCCTTGGCCAGGATGTCGGCCCGGATCTCCTCGGCCGTGGCCTGCCAGGTCGCCTCGGACTCGCCGTCGCCCCGCAGGGCGGCGAGCTTGGCCGCCCGGTCGAGCGCCACCCAGCACATGAGCTTGGACGACACGTAGTGGCGGGGGGCGCCGCGGGCCTCCCAGATGCCCTGGTCGGGCTGCGGCCACACCGCCGTCGCGCAGGTCGCCAGCCGCTGGACGACCGGCCACAGGGCCCGGGGGAGTCGCCGGCTCCGGCGGGTGTGCAGCAGGACGGCGTCGAGCACCGCGCCGTAGACGTCGTTCTGGCGCTGGGAGAAGGCGTCGTTGCCCACCCGCACCGGCCGTGCCCCCGCGTAGCCCGACAGGTCGTCGCGGGTCGTCTCGGTGAGGTCGCGACGGCCGTCGATGCCGTACATGATCTGGAGCCCGCCGTCGTCCACCGGTTCGAGGTCGCCGATGAACTCGACGAACTCGTCGGCCTCCCAGTCGAGGTCCAGGTAGTGGAGGGCCTGGAGCGTGAACGTCGAGTCCCGCATCCAGGTGAAGCGGTAGTCCCAGTTGCGCTCGCCGCCCGGCGCCTCGGGCAGCGAGGTCGTCAGCGCGGCGACGGTGGCGCCGGTCGGCATGTAGGTCAGGCCCTTGATGGCCAGCGCCGAGCGCTCGATCGCCTGCCGGTACCGGTGGTCGATCGCCCGCGCCCGCCGCAGCCAGTCGCGCCAGAACCGGGTGGTCGACGCCAGCCGGGCGGCGGCCGTGTCGGCGTCGGCCGGGCCCGCCAGGTCGGCGTCCCACGACAGGGCGCAGAAGGCGCGCTCGCCGGCCCGCAGGACGTGGCGGGCCCGGACCCGGCCGCCCTCCACGCCGAGGGCGAGGTCGGTGCGCAGGCCCACCGTCGTGCCCGCACCGTGGGCGTGGGCCTCGTGCCCGCCGTCGCCGGTGAGCGTCCAGGTGGCGCCCTGCCGGCCGTAGTCGAACACCGGCTCGCACACGAGCTCGAGCTCGACCTGGCCGTCGATGCACTCCGCGACGCGCACCAGGACGTGGTCGGCGTCGTCGTCGGTCGGCGGCCGGGTGTGGGGCGTCACCGGATCGTCGCCCGGGCGGGGGCCCATCGTCAGCGCGTCCCGCACGACGAGCCAGCCGGTCGAGGTGTTCCACGTCGTGGTGAGGATGTTGGTGCCCGGTTCGTAGGCGCGGGCCGTCGGGGTGTTGACGCCGAAGGGGCCGAAGCGGAAGTCGCCCGCCTGGCGGTCGAGCAGGCTGCCGAACACGCTCGGCGAGTCGAACCGGGGCACGCACAGCCAGCCGACCGCGCCGTCGGGGGCGACGAGCGCACCGGTGTGGCAGTCGGACAGGAAGGCGTAGTCCTCGATGGGCGGGAACGGTGACGGGACGGACGTGCTGCGGGGCGCGGTCACGGCGTGCTCCAGGGCTCGTGCCACCGGCCGTGCCCGGCCAGCAGCGCGTCGGCCACCGGCGGTCCCCACGACCCCTGGGCGTAGGGGTGGACGGGGGGCGGGGAGTCGAGCAGGGGCTGGACGATCCGCCAGCTCTCCTCGACGACGGCCTGGCCGGTGAAGCGGACGGTCCGGCCCGCCAGGGCGGCTTCCAGCAGCACCTCGTAGGGGGTGGGTCCCTCGCCGCCCTCCTCGGCGAAGGTCATGTCGAGGGTGATCTCCTCGGGCACGGGGGTGTGGGCCCGACGGGCGTCGAGGACGAGCCGGACCCCGGTCGACGGGTCGAGCCGGACGACGAGCTGGTCGGGCTCGGGGCCGCGCTCGCCGGTCAGCCCGAACCGCAGGCGCGGCGGGCGCTGGAACACCAGCCGCACCTCGGTCTGGGTGATCGGCAGGTGCTTGCCGGTGCGGATGAAGAACGGGACCCCCGACCACCGCCAGTTCTCGACGTCCAGGCGCAGCGCGGCGAAGGTCTCGGTCGTGGAGTCGCGGGCGACACCGGGCGTGTCGCGGTAGCCGTCGTACTGGCCCCGCACGTAGTGCCCGGGGTCGGCGTCGACGACCGAGCGGAACAGCGCCAGCTGGGCGGCCTCGACGGCGTCGGGGCCGGCTCCCGCCGGGGCCTCCATGGCCGCGGCCGACACGACCTGCAGCAGGTGGTTGACCACGACGTCTCGCAGGGCGCCGACGGGGTCGTAGAAGTGGCCGCGGTCCTCGACGCCGAAGGCCTCGGCCATCGTGATCTGCACGCTCTCGATCGCCGTGCGGTTCCACACCGGCTCGAGCAGCGCGTTGGCGAACCGGAGGTAGAGGATCTCCTCGAGGCCCATCTTCCCGAGGAAGTGGTCGATGCGGAGGATCTGCGACTCGTCGACGTAGCGGTGCATCTCCTCGGCCAGCGCACGGGCGGAGGGCAGGTCGTGGCCGAAGGGCTTCTCGACGACCACCCGGGCGCCGTCGGTCAGGCCGGACCCGGCCAGGCCGGCGACGACGGTGGCGAAGAGCCCGGGCGGGATCTCCAGGTAGAAGACCGGCTGCGCCGCCCCGGACAGCGCGGCGGCGACCCGGCGGTAGGTCCCGGCGTCGCCGACGTCGCCGGGCACGTAGCGCAGCCGCCCGGCCAGGCGGTCCCAGGCGTGGGGGTCGAGCGGCTCGCCGGCGGCCTCGACGGCGGCCCGGGCGTGCTGGCGCAGGTCGTCGTCGCTCCAGTCCTCGACGGCCACGCCGACGACCGGGCAGTCGAGCAGGCCCCGCCGCTCGAGGCGGTAGAGCGACCGGAAGGTCATCACCCGGGCGAGGTCGCCGGTGATCCCGAAGACGACGAGGGCGTCGGCCCGACCGGTCGCCGCCCTCGCCTCCTGCGGCTCTGCTCGCACCATCGTGCGCCTCCTCTCAGCCGGCGGCGCCCGGTTGGGGCGTCGCGGTGGGACGGGCGGCCGGCTCGGCCCGGGGGCGCCGTCCCGGCCACCACATGGCGTCGCCGCCGAGCCGCATCGCTGCGGGCAGGGCGATCATCCGGGTGATGAAGGCGTCCAGCACGATCGCGGCCGCCATCCCGAAGCCGAACTGCTTGATCGCCGCACCCGGCTGGAACACGTACGACACGAAGACGAACACCATGATCAGCGCCGCGGCCACGACGACCCGGCCGCCGCCGCCCAGGCCGCGCCGCACCGCGTCGGCAGGGGTGGCGCCGGCCTCCCGCTCCTCGTGCATGCGGGAGACGAGGTAGACCTCGTAGTCGTTGCTCAGCCCGAACAGGACGGCGAAGAACACCGGGGCGAGCAGCGACAGCACCGGGAGGTCGTGCGGGATGCCGACCCAGCTGCGGCCCCACCCGAAGGTGAGGAAGGCCACGAGCACCCCGTAGGTGGCGAGGATCGTCACGATGTCGAACACCGCCGCCTTCACCGGGATGGCGAGCGACCGGAACACGACGCCCAGGATCACGAGGGCGATGAGGACGACGAGGCCGATGAAGGCCGGCAGCCGGTCGGCGATGCGGTCGTCGAGGTCGACGAAGATGGCGTTGCGGCCGGTCACCTCGGCGGTGAGGGCGGTGCCCTGGACGGCGTCGGGGATCGTGCTGTCCCGCAGGCGGTCGACGAGGTCGGCGGTCTCCTCCGCCTGGGCGCCGGTGGTGGGGATCACCTCGAACGCGGCCACGCTGCCGTCGCTGTTGACCTGGGGCGGGGTCACGGTGGCCACCCCGTCGGCCTTGGCGACGTCCTGGACCAGCGTCGTCACCTGGGACTGCGCCGAGCTGTCGCCCGAGGGGATCTCCACGACGACGAGGAACGGGTCGGTCGAGCCGGGGCCGAACTCCTCGGACTGCAGCTCCCAGGCCCGGTACTGGGTCGAGTCGGTCGGGAACAGCGAGTTGTCCAGCGGGCCGAGCCGCAGGTCGCCCTTGAACACGGGGATGGCGAGCACCAGCAGCACGACGAGCGCCCCGGCCAGGGCGACCGGGGCCGCCCGGGTGACGAGGTCGGCCCAGCGGCGCATCGGCGTCCGGCGAGGGCCGGCGGGGTCGGGGCGGCGGGCCCACGGGACCCGGCCCCGGGCCAGCCGGGGGCCGACCGCGCCGATGATCGCCGGCTGCAGGGTCAGCGCCGACAGGACGACCGAGGTGACGACCACGACGACCGCGTAGGCCATGGCCGTCACCGCGGGGACGTCGAAGACGAGCAGCGCCACCAGCGCGACGACGACGGTGGCGCCCGCGGTCAGCACGGCCCGCCCGATGGTGTCGAGCGCGTGCCCGGCGGCGTCGGTGGGCGCCTCGCCGGCCTCGACGTAGTCCTTGGCCCGGCCGACGACGAACAGCCCGTAGTCGATGCCGACCCCCAGGCCGATCATCACCGCCGCCGTCTCCGAGATGGTGGGCACGTCGACGGCCAGCTCGAGGAACCGCACGAGCGAGACGCCGAGGCCGACCCCGGCCAGCGCGCCGACGACCGGCCAGGCGAACGACCACCACGTGGCCAGCGCCACCGCGAGGATGACCAGCGCGGCGACGAGGCCGTAGAGGACGAGCGCGGGCTCGACGTCGGTCGGCTGGGCGCCGGGCAGCGTGCCGCCGAGCTCGATCTGGAGGTCGTCGCTGCGGTGCCGCGCCACCGAGGCGTCCAGGTCCTCGAAGGCGTCGACGCCGTTGTTCGGCAGCTCGTCGGGTGGGTCGGTCCAGACGACGGTGGCCAGCGCGGTGCTGCCGTCGTCGGAGAACAGCGCGTCGTTTCGGAACGGCCCGTTCACCGTGGCGACGCCGTCGAGACCGGAGATGTCCGACAGGCTGGCCTCGATCTCCTCCTGGACGGAGGTGTCGGTGGTGAGGTCGGCACCCGTGGTGCTGTGGTAGACGACGGTGGCGCTGGCACCGGCGGCCGCGGGGAAGTCGGACTCCAGGAGGTCCTGGGCGTCCTGGGACGGCGACCCCGGCAGCGAGAAGCTGTTGTCCGGCTCGCCGCCGACGGCGAGCCCCAGCACCCAGAGCGCCGGGACGACCACGATCCAGGTGCCGATCACCCACCAGTGGTGGGTGGCTGCGAAGTTGCCCCACCGTCGAAGCATGGGTCCGCCCCTCTGCTGATGTGGCCGACACCCTAGACGGCGGAGTCGCCACTGTCTGCAGTTGGGTGTCGCGCGCTGGGCGCGGGCACCTCAGCCGAGGGTGGCGAGGGCGGATCGCACGGCCCGGTCCCAGCCGTCGGCGGCCGCCTGCCAGGCGTCCGGGCCGGCGCCTGCACCCCAGAGCGCGTCGGCCTCCTGCCAGGCCGCGGCCTCGATCGGGTCGAGCGCGGCCCGCACGGCGGCGAGGGCGGCGGCGCCGGCCTCGCCGGGCGCCTCGACCCGCCGGCCGAGCGCCGAGAACGACCGCCAGGCGTCGGCGTCGCCGAGCACGGCGGGGACGACCGCTCGCGGCTCCCGCCCCGCCTCGCCGGGCAGGAGGGCCACCGGCAGGAAGACGGCGGTGCAGGCAGTGCCGAGCGTGGCCCAGACCCGGACGGGCTCGCCGCCGGTCGCCGGCAGGTCGGCGACCATCGACGCCGTCGTGCACTGGTAGCCCCGCACGTGCATGCAGACGGTCACGCCCGACCAGTCGTCCCGGACGTCCTCGGGCGGGGCCGGTGGCGCCGCCGCCGGCCACCCGGGCGCACCCCACGGACCGGTGCCGTGGTCGCGCAGCGTGGCCACCAGGTCGGCCGGCGTGACCTCCGGGCCCCGGGCGACGCAGGCCCGGGTGGCGGCCAGGCGGTGGTCGGCGATGCCGGTCGGGGCGTCGGGCGCCCGGCGCTCGTCCCAGTTCGTCCCCGGGGCGACGTCGGGGGAGGAGCGCGTCCACCCGGTGGTCAGCGTCAGGCGGTTGGAGATGGCGGTGCCGTCGCCGACCGGCTGGGCCACCCACGACCGGCCCGAGGTCTCCAGCACCCAGCCGCCCCGGCCGTCGACGATCAGGAACGACGACCAGTACGGCTCGTCGCCGCCCGCCTCGCCCGAGCCGCCCTGGCCGTGGGCGGCGAGGAGGTCGGTCATGGCGTCGAGCGCGTCGTCGGCCGTGGCACCCCGCTCCAATCCGAGGCGTACGAGGTCCATGCCGATCAGCGCCGGCGGGACGGCCCGAGGGTCGTCGACGGTCCACACCTTCTCGTTGCCGACGGCGACGCCGTGCTCGTTGACCCCGTGCTCGAACCCCCACATCCAGGTCGGCTGGGAGCCGAGCAGGGCGGCGGCCCCGGCGTCGGGGACCGGCACGTAGGTGGCCTGCACGGGCTGCTCGCCGGCGGGCCGGCGCCCGAACCACCGCAGCACCTGGACCTCGTCGACCGGGCGGTCGCTCGACTTGGCGAAGAGCATCCCGCCGGGGCGGCGGACGCAGGCGGTGTCGCACACGGCGGGCCCCGTCAGCTCCCGAGGGCGGCGAGGACCTCGGCGGCCGCCCGCTGCCCGCTCTCGATGGCGCCGTCGATGTAGCCGGTCCACCGCTCGGCGGTCTCGGTCCCCGCCCAGTGGACGCGGCCGACCGGGACCCGCAGCGCCGGCCCGTAGACGGTCCAGGCGCCCGGCGGCAGGTGGGCGCCGTAGCAGCCCCGGGTCCAGGGCTCGGCCGACCAGTCCCGGTCGATGTAGTCCCGCACGTCCCGGGCCCGCTCGCCGAGCGTGCGGGCGAGCACGTCGACGACGACGTCGCGGCGCTCCTCCCGGGTCCGGGCGCCGGCGGCGACGGCGGCGGGACCTTCGAAGAACCCGGTGACGATGCCGGGCGCGCCGGCCGGCGGCGTGCCGTCGAAGGTGACGCCGATGGGCTCGTCCGGGCAGAGCACCGCGCCCGAGAGGCCCTCGGCGCGCCACCACGGCTCGTCGTAGATGACGTGGAACTTCACGACCGAGCCCTGGGGCATGTGCTGGAGGAGCTGGTCGCGTTGCGCGGGAAGGGGCGGGTCGTGGTCGATGCGGGCGGCGAGGGTCGGGGGGACCGCGACGATCGCCCGCCGGGCCCGGACCTGCTGCCCGTCGGCCGCGTGCGCCGTCACGCCCTCACCGTCCTGGGCGAGCTCGCGGACCGGTGTGGACAGTCGCAGCGCGCCGTCCGGCAGGCGCGCGGCCAGGCGCTCGGCGAGGGGCTGGACGCCGCCGACGAGGCGGTCCTGCTGGGCGCCGCCCTCGGTGTCGGTGAGCTTCGACCACCCGCCGGCGGAGTGGACGTAGTGGGCGGCGTGGAGCAGCGAGAGCTGGGCCGAGGTCGCCGCGAAGACGGCCTGGACGCCGACCTCGAACAGGGCGGCCACCCGGTCGGGGACGCCCGTGCCCGCCACCCAGTCCCGCAGGGTGGTGGCGTCCCAGGCCGCGGCCTCGGGGGCCCGCCACGGCGCGTCGAGCGGGACCTCCTCGGCGATGGCCTCCAGCGCGCCGGCCAGCTCGAGGTACGCGGTCAGCTCCTCGTCGGAGAAGGCGAGCGCCACGTCCGCGACCCGGTGGGGCGTGCCGTCCGGGTGGAGCACGACGTCGTCGCCCCCGGTGGGCTGCGGGTAGGTCTCGACGCCCAGCTCGGCGGCGAGGGCGGCGACCCGGTCCTGGCCGGGGCCGATCCACTGCCCGCCGAGGTCGATCCAGGTGCCGTGGTGCTCCTCGGTGCACGTGCGGCCGCCCACCCGGTCGCGGGCCTCGAGCACGAGCACCGACCGGCCCGCCTCGTGC
>DATGPY010000101.1:0-7360 GCA_035304465.1 Acidimicrobiales bacterium
GAAGACGAAGCTGGCCCTCGCCCTGCTCGTCGCCGGCCGCCACAACGTGCTGCTGCTCGACGAGCCGACCAACAACCTCGACCCGCCGTCCCGGGAGGCGGTGGCCGCCGCACTGGCGAGCTGGGGCGGCACGATGGTCATCGTCAGCCACGACACCGCGTTCGTGCGCGACCTGGCCCCCGACCGGGCCGTGCTGATGCCCGACGGCGACGTCGACCTCTGGTCCGACGACCTGATCGACCTCGTCGAGCTGGCCTGAGGAGGCGACGCCCCCCGTTCCGGCGTCCCTCACCACCACGGTGGCCCGTGACGGACGCCGGTCTCAGCGGGAGCCCGGGCCCCGCTCGGGGTCGAGGACCGAATCGTCGCCGACCGCCTGCAGGGGCGGGGCCGGGTCCAGGGGCAGCAGCTCGGGCCGGGTGCCGTCCCGGCGCAGGTTCACGACGATGCCGTCGGCGGTGTGGGCGACGATGGCGTCCGACATCACGCCCTGGGCCTCCGCGGCCCGGCGGAACAGCCGCCGGCGCACGAGCGCGTAGTAGAAGGCCCGCCCGACCTCGCACACGCCGATGAACGCCGCGACGAGCCCGGCACCCCCGGCGAGCGGCACGCCGGCGACCATCCCGTGCCCCTCCGGCGGCGCGAGGACGGCGCCGATCGTGGCCGTCGGGAGCACCACGGTCATCGCCACCCGGTCGAACCAGCAGCGCTCCAGGCGGAAGCCGTGCTGACCGCTGAGGGCCCGCAGCATGGCCGCGATGACGCCGAACAAGCCGGCGAAGGCGGTGGCGATGCCCCAGACGGTGTGCCCCGCCATGTGGAGGCCGACGCCGAGGCCGGTCAGGATCGCGGCGTCACCGGCGTGGGTGTAGAAGACGACCACCCACCCCGGGTCGTAGCCCAGGACCTGCTGGCGCCGCGAGGGCGGCGGAGCGGGCGAGTACAGCCCGGCGGAGAGCAGCGCCCGGGCGCCGACGGTGACGGCCGCCGCCACGAGCACCTGGTGCCAGAGCAGCACCAACGAGGCGACCGCCAGCAGCAGCCGCACCCACTGGCCGACGCGCGCCCACCACCGGACGAGCGCTTGGCGCCGGGGACCCCGCGCGGCGAGGCGCTCGCAGGCGCGCCCCAGCGCGCGGTCGGCGCGTCGCAGGGCCAGGACGGCCCGGTGGGGCGGTTCGTAGTCCTCCTGGTAGCCGGCGACGATCCGGTACAGGGCCTCGCCGAGCGCCTTGGCGGCGATCTGCCGCTCGCGGGCCGACGGCGAGTCCACCCGGCGGCGGTGCAGCTCGTCGATCTGCTCCACCAGCGCCAGGATCACCTGGTCGCGGCGGGTGAGGTCGCGCCGTTGGTCGACGACGTCGGGTCCCTCGTCCGCCACGGGCGGCGTGGCTCGGCCGGCCGGCGCCAGCGGGACGACGGTCGACCGCCGGCGTCCGCCACCCGGCCGACCGCCGTCGGACGCCGACCCGGTGGCCGACAGGTGGCCGGCCGCGAGCAGGTACCGCTCGATGCGCGGCCGGGTGCGGCGCGACGTGTCACGCAGGCGGGCGGCGGTGGCCCGGTCGAGGTGCGGGTCGGCGACGACGGCCGCGGCCACGTCGGCGTCGTCCGGCCGGGGGCAGACCCGCAGGTGGGCGGTGCCGGGCTCGTTCGCGGTCCGGTCGTGGGCGGTCATCGCTCGTCGTCCTCGTGGTCGGTCTTCTCGATGTTCCACAGCAGCCGCATCTCCTCGCCGAGGCGGGCCCGGAAGCGGATCAGGGCCCGGGTCAGCGTGTTGGGCTTCATCCGCATGAGGCGGGCCATGGCCCGCAGCTCGAGCAGCCCGTGCTTGTCCTTCACGTGCGCCTTGGCGAGGTCCTGCAGCCGGTCGCGGTGGCGCTCGATCGCCCAGGTGGCGAGCAGCGCCGGCACGCACTCGGCGGTGGCCATCAGCGTGTCGATGCGCCGGCGGTAGCGCTCGACGGCCTCGCGGCCGGCCGACGGCGGGAACGAGTGGAGCTGCCGGTCGGCGATGTAGCAGCGCACGGCCTCCGCCCGCCGGTCCTCGTCGCAGATCCGGTCCCACAGGCGGGCGTGCAGCTCGTGTCGTACGTCGACGCCCGACAGCACCGAGTCGTAGGCGGCGACCAGCACGGTCTCGCGCAACTCGGCGGCGTCGTCGAAGAACGGCCCGACCAGGCCCAGGTTGGGGAAGGCGTGGTAGAAGCCGAAGAACACGCGGGCGACCTCCTCGACGCCCAGGTCGGTCGCCGTCGCGTAGCGGTCGAGCACGCGCTCGCCCTCCGCCACGGCACGGGCGTGCTCGGCGCCCACGGCTTGCCGCTCCGCAGCCGTGAGGACGGGGTTCACCGCCAGCAGGCAGAGCTGACGGAGGTCGAGGCGGGCGATCGCCAGCTCGGGGGAGACCCGCTCGACCTGGTCCGGACGCGCCTTCGTCTTGCTCACCTCGCAGCTCCTCTCGTCCGCTGGGGGCGAGGCTCGACGACGCTGTCGAAGGTGGCCGGGACCGTACCCAGGACCCCCGACCCAGGTGACAGGGGTCACCGGACCGTCACCGGATCACGCGCGGATCGTCACGCCCCGTGGCGGATCAGCAGAGGCCCAGGCGGGCCCGACCCAGACGCAGGACGTGCAGGACGACCCGGTGGAACTCGTCGTGCAGGTCCGCGAGGGCCTTCTCGGTCACCTGGGCAACCACCGCCACCACCTGGCCGGCCACCTCGTGACGGTCGGCGAGCTCGTGGGCGCCGGCCTGCAGGCTGGCGGCCGCGGCGGCGACCGCCAGCCCGTGTTCGACGACCCGACCCATGGCCGTCACGTGGAGCGCGACATACTCATCGAACGCGCCCTCCCGGTCGTCGACACGCCAGGTGGCCGGGCGGGCGGCGGGCGGGGTCCTCGTCGTCATGGGCGCACGATCCCACGGCCCCCCGACCCGGGTGACGCCCCGGCGGGCCGGGGCGGCCTGCGATGATGGCGGTCGTGAGCATCGAGGTCCACCTCGTGGACGGCACCTACGAGCTGTTCCGGTACCACTTCGCGCCCAACAACCGCGACCCCCACCGGGGCGCGACCGTCGGCGTGGTGGGCTCGCTGCTGCAGCTCGTCGCCGACGGCGCCACGCACGTCGGCGTCGCGACCGACCACGTCATCGAGTCGTTCCGCAACGACCTGTGGCCGGGCTACAAGTCCTCGGTCGGCGTCCCGCCCGAGCTGCTCGCCCAGTTCCCCGTCGTCGAACGGGTCCTGGAGGCCGCCGGGTTCACCGTGTGGCCCCAGGTCGAGCTCGAGGCCGACGACGCCCTCGCCGCCGCCGCCGAGATGGCCGCCGCCGACGAGCGGGTCGAGCGCGTGGTCATCTGCACCCCCGACAAGGACCTCGGCCAGTGCGTCGGCGGCAAGGTCGTGCAGTACGACCGGCGCAAGGGTCAGGTGTTCGACGCCGCCGGCGTCGAGGAGCGGCTCGGTGTGCCGCCCGCCTCGGTGCCCGACCTCCTCGCCCTCGTCGGCGACTCGGCCGACGGGTTCCCCGGCCTGCCCGGCTGGGGCGCCAAGTCGGCCGCCGCCGTGCTGCGCCGGTGGGGCCACCTGGAGGACATCCCCGCCGACCCGACCGAGTGGGACGCCGGGGTGCGGGGCGCCGCCAAGCTCAACGCCGTGTTGCGCGAGCAGTTCGAGCTGGCGCTCCTGTTCCGCCGCATCGCGACGCTCGAGACCGACGCGCCGGTCAGCCGGTCGGTCGACGAGCTGCGCTGGACCGGCCCGCCGGACCCCGACGCCTTCGCGGCGATGTGCGCCGAGCTCGGCGCGCCGGGCCTGGCCGACCGGGCGGCGCGCCTGGCCCCGGCCGGCGCCGACGGCTGACGCCTGCCGGCGTCGGCCGACGGCCGACCGCTGACGGCGCCGACCCGCTCAGGCGACGCCGCCGGCCAGGCGCAGCGCCGCCAGCTTCTCGGGGTTGGCGACGATGTGGACGGCGCCGACCGCGTCGCCCCGCACCTCGATCGCCGCCGCGTAGGCGACGGTGTCGCCGGCCAGCAGGAGCACGCCGGGGTCGCCGTTGAGCTCGACCCGCTCGAACCGCAGGTCCCCCTCCAGACCCCGCCGCACCAGGTACACCAGCAGGCGCAGGACCCGGTCCCGACCCACGACCGGGCGGCGGGCGGCCCGCGCCGCGGCGCCGCCGTCGCTCACCACCACGACGTCGGGCGCGAGCAGCGCCACGACGCGGCCGGCGTCGCCGGCGGCCAGCGCCGAGACCAGGTCGTCGGCCACCCGGTCGGCGTCGGCCGGCGCCCGGCCCCGCCGGCCGGCGTCCCGTACCCGGGCCCGCGCCCGGCTCGCCACCTGCCGGCACGCGTCCGGCGACCGGTCGACGACCTCGGCGATCTCGGAGAACGGCGTCCCGAACACGTCGGCGAGCACGAACACCACCCGCTCGACCGGTGACAGCGCCTCCAGCACCCGGAGGAACCCGAAGGTGAGCGAGTCGGCCAGCTCGGCCAGCTCGCCCGGGTCGGGCGCCGGGCCCGCCGCCGCGGCCGGCGCACCCGCCACCGCCCGGGCGCTGCCCGCACGCCCGGTGACGACCGGCTCCGGCAGCCAGGGCCCGACGTAGGACTCCCGCCGCCGGTGGGCCGACCGCAGGTGGTCGAACGCCAGGCGGGCCACGACGGTGGTCAGCCAGGCGGCCGGGCGGTCGACGTCGCCCGCCCGTCGGGCCCGCTCCCAGGCGTCCTGGACGATGTCCTCGGCGTCGAGCCGGGAGCCGGTGATCCGGTAGGCGAGCCCGACGAGACGGGGGCGCTCGGCGACGAGCACCTCCTCGACGGCGGTGCCCCCGCCCGACGGGCCGGCACGGTCAGCCATGCGCGGCAAGTCTCGCCTCCCCGCCGGCCGATCGCTCGGCGGCCGCGGCGTGGCGCGCGGCCGCCCGCCCGGCCGCCTCGCCCGAGGTCAGCGCGGCGTCGGCCAGGTGGCCGTCGGGCCCGACCCAGTCGCCGGCCACGAACACCCCCGCCAACCCGGTGCTGTCGACGCCGGGCCGTCCCCGCAGCCCGCCGGCCGCGGGGACCGGGAGGGCGCCGCAGGCCACCATGCGGTGGAGGAAGCGCACCTCCTCGGCGCCCGCGGGGTCGATGCCGGCGAGGCGGCAGTGGGCCTCCAGCTCGGCCCGGACCTCCGCCGCCGGCCGGTCGTCGTCGGCCCGCAGGTAGCACATGGCGTGGACGACGGCACCGCCCGCCGGAGCCAGCGCCGCGGGCGGGTCGTGACGGATGAGGTAGAGGGGCCGGTCGAGATCGAGCAGCACCGGGCGCGCCCGGCGCGGCCACGCCGCCATCCCGAGGTCGAGGCAGGCCACCCGCACCGACGGCCCGAGCGCCCGCCAGGCGTCCGGCCGGTCCGGCAGCACCGCGGCGCACCCGTCGGGTGTGCCGGCGGCGACCACGGCCGCACCGGCCACGACGGCCTCGCCGTCCCCCGCCGCGGCCAGCTCGACGCGGACCCCGCGCCCGTCCGGGACGACGGCGGCCACCCGACCCCGGCGGTGGGTGACGCCGGCGGCCCGGCCCGCACCGGCCAGCCCGTCGAGCAGGGTCTGCCAGCCGCCGTGCAGGTAGTCGACGCCCCCGTCGAGCGCCAGCAGCAGCTGCCGGGCGACGACGTCGGCCGACACCAGCTCCAGGTCGGCCAGGTACGACGTGGTGCGGGCGAGCATCTCGACGGCCGCCCGCTCGTCGCCCCGCAGCCCGAGCTCGTCGAACCAGGCGGCGGCCGTGCGGTCGGCCAGCTCGTCGGGCCGCCATCGCCGGGCGCCGGCCATCACCCGGCCGAACCGCACCTTGCCCGCCGGCGACACGAGCCGCGTGCGGACCAGCGTGGCCACGCCGGTCGTGGCGGGACCGACCCGTTCGCCCCGCCGGGCGACGAGGGTGCGCGGCGGCCGGCCCCCCGCCCGGGCGACGCCCAGCCGGTCGAGCACCGCCGACCCCGGACCGCTGCGGTAGAGGGCGTGCGGCCCGCGGTTGAACAGGAACCGGCCCACGCGGTCGGTGGTCGCCCGGTTGCCGCCCGGGCCGTCGACCACCAGCACCGAGCGGCCGGCCCGGGCGGTGGTCGCGGCGGCCGCCGAGCCGGCCAGGCCGCCGCCGATCACCACGACGTCGTGCTGCTGTGCCATGTCGATCCTCCTCGCGAGGACCGACGAGGCGGCACCGCCGCCTGTGACAGCCGATCGCGACGGCCCGCCACCGGGACGACGGCGGGCCGGGCGGCGACGCGTGCGTCGCCGCCCGGCCCGCAGGTCGGCGTGGGCGGCGGGAGGCGTCCGCCCGCGCCTCAGCCGTTCTTGGGGAGGTCCTTGAACGGCGTGTTCTTGTCGGGGCCCGGCTCCTTGGGCAGCCCGAGCACCCGCTCGCCGATGATGTTGCGCTGGATCTGGTCGGTGCCGCCGTAGATGGGCGGCGCCTGGGCGAACAGCGCCATCTCGGTCACGCCGGCGAGGTCGGGCATGCCGGTGGCCTCGTCCAGCTGCTTGCGGGACTCGCCGTCATAGGCGTGGAGCGTCCCGTAGGGCCCGCTGATCTCCAGGCCGAGGTCGCGCGACAGCCGCACGGTGTCGCTCATCAGCAGCTTGGCGATGTTGGGCAGGCCGGGGATGTCCTTGCCCGCCGCCGCGGCCGCCTTGAGCCGCAGGTTGTTGTACTTGGCGACCTCGCCGAGCGTGTGCAGCTTCATCAGCCGCTGGCGGACGGTCGGGTCGGCGATCTTGCCGTTGCGCTTGGCCAGGGCGGTGAGCGCCTTGGCCGAGGCGCCGAACAGCGTGCCGCCCCCGCCGCCGCGCCGGCCGCCGGTGGCGACGAAGTCGCCGGCCCGCTTCTCGAGGTCGCCCGCGATCGTGCCGGGGCTGGCCATCGACGCCGCCGCGGTGCCGCCGCCGGCGCCGAGGCTGGCCCGCTCGAACATGAGCGTGGTGTTGGCCACCCGCCACCCGTTGCCGCGGCCGCCGATGATGGCGTCGTCCGGCACCCGGGCGTCGGTGAGGAACACCTCGTTGAACAACGCCCGGCCGGTCATCTCCCGCAGCGGCACCACCTCGATGCCGGGCTGCTTCATGTCGATGGCGAAGTAGGTGATGCCGGCGTGCTTCGGCTTGTCGGGGTCGGTGCGGGCGATGAGCATGCCCAGGTCGGCCACGTGGCCGCCGGAGGTCCAGACCTTCTGGCCGTTGACGATCCACTCCTCGCCGTCCTTCACCGCCCGGGCGTTCAGGCCGGCGAGGTCGGACCCCGCCCCGGGCTCACTGAAGAGCTGGCACCAGGCCTTCTTGCCGGTGACGATGTCGCGCAGGTACCGC
>DATGPY010000102.1:0-8215 GCA_035304465.1 Acidimicrobiales bacterium
AGGCGGGCACCGCGGCGGTGCGGAGCTCGAAGCCGAGGTGCGTCGTGTAGAAGTCGATCGACTCCTGGACGTCGTCGACCAGGTAGCGGACGCTCACCATCTCGCGGGGGTCGGTCATGGGGTCTCCTCCTCGGATCAGGCGGGGACGGGCTCGGCCCCCGGGGGTCGGGACAGGTCGGCGAGCAGGAAGTCGACCCGGGTGACCAGCTCGGCGGCGGCCCGCCGGAAGGCGGGGTAGGCGTCGCCGTCGGAGGCGGCGGCCGCGGGGTCGGGGATGCTCCAGTGGACCGCCGGGGGGTCGCCCGGCAGCTCGGGGCAGACCTCGCGCACCCGGTCGCACAGCGTGACGACCCGGTCGTAGCGGTCGGCCGCGACCTCCTGCAGGTGGTGGGGGCGCTGGCCGCTGATGTCGATGCCGTGCTCGTCGCGCAGCACCCGCACGGCGAGCGGGTGGACCGGTTTGGGGTGGCTGCCCGCGCTGCGGGCGGCGACGGCGCCGCCGGAGCGGGCCGCGGTCAGCGCCGCAGCCATGGGGGAGCGGGCGCTGTTGCCGGTGCAGAGGAACAGGACGCGGGCGCCGGCGGCCGGCCCGGCGTCCCGGGGGTGCCCGCCGTCCGCGGTGGGGGCGCCGGGCACCAGCCCCGGGTGGAGCGCTGCCCCGGTGGCGGCGAGCAGGTCGCGGACCCGGGGGAGGTCGAGCGCGTACCAGGTGTCGCGGCGGTCGGCCGAGCTGCGCCGGGCCGAGACGAGGCCGGCCGATCGCAGTCGGCCGAGGTGGTAGGAGACGACGCTCTGCGGCTCGCCCACCAGCGCGGTCAGGTCGTGGACCCGGCGGTCGCTGCGGCCCAGCTCACACAGCAGGCGCCAGCGGAGGGGGTGGCCGGCGAGCTGGAGGAAGGCGAGCGGCTCGACCGAGGGCGGGGTGGGCGCGTCGATGACCGCACGTTACATCGAACTCGTTCGATGTAACAATGGTGTTCGATGGATTCACCCATCGGCTGAAACGTGTTCCAGTTTCCGTCTAGCCTGCGGCCGTGGCACCGGGAGGGGGACCGTTCGAGCCGGCGCAGCTGGGCCCGATCACGCTGCGCAACCGCATCGTCAAGGCGGCCACCTTCGAGGGCGTCATGCCGCGCGGCGCGGTCACCGACGCGCTGATCGACTTCCACGTCGCCGTGGCCAAGGGCGGGGTCGGGCTGACCACCGTCGCCTACTGCGCGGTGTCCAAGGGCGGGCGCGTGAGCCCGCACACGATGGTCTTCACCGACGAGCTCGTCCCCGATCTGCAGCGCCTGACCGACGCGGTCCACGCCCAGGGCGCGGCGATCGCCGCCCAGCTCGGGCACGCCGGCCTGGTCGGCAGCGCCCGCTCCCGCCATCGCACCATCGCCCCCTCGCCACGGTTCAGCCTGCCGGCCATGGGGTGGGTGCGGGGCGCCACCCGCGCCCAGCTCGACGAGGTCGTCGACGACTTCGCCCGGGCCGCCCGGGTCGCCGAGGCCGCCGGGTTCGACGGCATCGAGCTGCACCTCGGCCACGGCTACCTGCTCAGCTCGTTCCTCAGCCCGAACCTCAACCGGCGGCGCGACGAGTACGGCGGCAGCCTGGAGAACCGGTCCCGCTTCCCCCGCCGGGTCGTCGAGGCCGTGCGGCGGGCGGTCGGCGACCGCCTGGCCGTGTGGGCGAAGCTCAACATGGCCGACGGCGTCGACGGCGGCCTGTGGCTCGACGAGAGCATCGAGCTCGCCCGCCTGCTGGAGGCCGACGGGCACCTCGACGCCCTCGAGCTCACCGGCGGCAGCTCCTACGCCAACAGCATGTACCTGTTCCGGGGCGAGGTCCCGATGCGGGAGCTCGCCACCGCCCAGGGCCGGGCCGTCGGCTGGGGCCTGCGCCTCCTCGGGCGGCGGATGTTCCGCCGCTACCCGTTCGAGGAGGCCTACTTCCTGCCGTACGCCCGCCAGTTCCGCGCCGCGCTGTCGATGCCGCTGATCCTGCTCGGCGGCATCAACCGCCTCGACACCGTCGAGCGTGCGCTGGCCGAGGGCTTCGACCTCGTCGCCATGGCCCGGGCGCTGCTGCGGGAGCCGGACCTGGTCGAGAAGATGCGGTCCGGTACCTCGACCGCCGGCCTGTGCGTGCACTGCAACAAGTGCATGCCGACCATCTACTCGGGCACCCGCTGCGTGCTCGTGCCCCCCGCCGAGCGTCCCGGCACCCGGTCCTGAACGCCACGGGCCGCACCCGTGGTCGCCCCGCGCCGGGGGTGGGCGTCCCCGTAGGGTTGGGAGGCATCCCGTCCCCGACCGGGAGGACCCGTGGCGACCGAGACCACCCCGACAGCCCAGGGCATCCCCGACGACGTCGCCGGGCTCGTCGACCCGGCCGTCGAGCTGGCGCAGCGGTGGATGGCGGCGACCGCCCGCGACGAGACCGACCGGGAGCGGGCCGCCAGCCGGCGCCTCGCCGCCCTCGTCGCCGACCGCGACGGCCTCGACCTCGCCGTGCGGTTCGTCGACCGGGTGGCCCGCCCCGAGGACCCCGAGGTGGCCGCCCGCGCGCTGGCGCGCCTGCCGGCGGGCGCCGCCCGCTTCCTCGGGCTCGGCGACCGCCTGCTGCTGCGGGCCGGCTCGCGCCTCGCGCCGATGGCGCCCCGGGTCGTCGTGCCGCTCGCCCGCCGGCGCCTGCGCCAGCTCGTCGGGCACCTCGTCGTCGACGCCCGCGACCCCGCCCTCGCCCGCCACCTGGCCCGGGCCCGCGCCGCCGGCGTCCGCCTCAACCTCAACCTGCTGGGCGAGGCGGTGCTGGGGGAGGGGGAGGCCGCCCGCCGGGCCGAGCGCACGCTCGACCTGCTCCGGCGGGAGGACGTCGACCACGTCTCCATCAAGGTCTCCTCGCTCGTGTCCCAGATCTCGCCGTGGGACACGCCGGGCACGGTCGCCCGGGTCGTCGAGCGGCTGCGCCCGCTCTACGAGGCGGCCCGCGAGCGCTCGCCCCGGGCGTTCGTGAACCTCGACATGGAGGAGTACCGCGACCTCCACCTCACGCTCGAGGTGTTCACCGCCCTGCTCGACGAGCCCGACCTGCGCGACCTCGAGGCGGGCATCGCGCTGCAGGCCTACCTGCCCGACTCGGTCGACGCCTTCGAGCGGCTGGCGGCGTTCGCCACCGACCGGGTGGCCCGCGGGGGCGCCGGCATCAAGGTGCGGCTGGTCAAGGGCGCGAACCTGTCGATGGAGCGGGTCGAGGCCGAGCTGCGGGGCTGGGAGCAGGCCCCCTACGGCAGCAAGGCCGAGGTCGACGCCAACTACCTACGGCTCCTCGAGCGGGCGCTGCGACCCGAGCTGGCCGGCCGGGTGCGGGTCGGCGTCGCCTCCCACAACCTCTACGACGTGGCCCTCGCCCACCTGCTGGCGCGGGCGCGGGGCGTCACCGCGTCGATGGACGTCGAGATGCTCCAGGGCATGGCACCGGCCCAGGCCCGGGCCGTCGGCGCCGACGTCGGCGGCGTGCTGCTGTACACGCCGGTCGTGGCGCCCGAGGACTTCGACGTCGCCATCTCCTACCTCGTGCGCCGGCTGGAGGAGAACGCCCAGCCCCACAACTTCCTCCACGCGCTGTTCGCCGAGGGCCCGTCGGCCGTCGGTGACCAGGAGGCGCGGTTCCGGGCGTCGGTGGCCGACATGGCGACCGTCCCGACCGCCCGCCGCCGCCGGAGCGACCGCCCACCGGCCCCGCCGCGGTTCGCCAACACCCCCGACTCCGACCCGGCACTGCCCGAGGTCCGGGCCTGGGCGGCCGAGCGGGTGACCGCCCCCGCCCCGGCGCCGACCTCGCCGGTGCTGGCCTCACCGGCCGAGGTCGACGAGGTCGTCGCCACCGCCCGGGAGGCCCAGGCGGCGTGGGCCGCGCTGCCGGCCGCGGACCGGGCCGCGGTGCTGCGCCGCGCCGCGGACGAGCTGGAGGCCCGGCGCGGCGAGCTGGTCACGGTCATGGCCCGCGAGGGCGGCAAGGTGATCGGCGAGGCCGACCCCGAGGTGTCCGAGGCGGTCGACTTCGCCCGCTACTACGCCGACCGGGCCGCGGAGCTCGACCCCGAGGCCGGTCACCCGGCCACCGACGGGGCCCGCTTCACGCCGTCCCGGGTCACGGTCGTGACCCCGCCGTGGAACTTCCCGGTGGCGATCCCCATGGGCTCGGTGCTCGCCGCGCTGGCCGCCGGCTCCGCCGTCGTGGTCAAGCCGGCCCCGGCGGTCCCCGCCTGCACCGAGGTGGCGGCGGGGGCGCTGTACGCCGCGCTGGCCGAGGCGGGGGTGCCACGCGAGGTGCTGCAGGTCGTCCGCACCGACGAGGGCGAGACCGGCCGGGCGCTCGTGTCGCACCCCGACGCCGACACCGTCGTGCTCACCGGGTCGATCGAGACGGCCCGGCTGTTCAGCGGCTGGCGCGCCGACCGCCCCGGCGGGCCCCGGGTCATCGCCGAGACCTCGGGAAAGAACGCCGTCGTCGTCACGCCCGCCGCCGACTACGACCTGGCCGTCGCCGACGTCGTCCGCAGCGCCTTCGGCCACGCCGGCCAGAAGTGCTCGGCGGCGTCGCTGCTCATCCTCGTCGGCTCCGCGGGGCGGTCCGAGCGCCTGCGCCGCCAGCTCGTCGACGCCGTGCGGTCGCTGCGGGTGGGCTGGCCCGACGACCTCGGCGCCACCATGGGCCCGGTCATCGAGCCGCCGACCGGCAAGCTGGAGCGGGCGCTCACCCGGCTGGACCCGGGGGAGTCGTGGCTCGTCGAGCCCCGGCCGCTCGACGACAGCGGCCGCCTGTGGTCGCCCGGCCTGAAGGAGGGCGTGGCCCCGGGCTCGTTCTTCCACCTGACCGAGTGCTTCGGCCCCGTCCTCGGGATCATGCGGGCGGCGACGCTCGACGAGGCGATCGAGCTGCAGAACGCCACCGCCTTCGGGCTGACCGGCGGGCTGCACTCGCTCGACGAGGACGAGATCGCCCACTGGCTCGAGCGGGTCGAGGTCGGCAACGCCTACGTCAACCGGCACATCACCGGGGCGATCGTGCAGCGGCAGCCGTTCGGGGGCTGGAAGGACTCGGTGGTCGGGCCGGGCGCCAAGGCCGGCGGACCGAACTACGTCGCCCAGCTGGGCACCTGGTCGCCCGCGGGCCTGCCGGTGCGGCGGCAGGACCCGCCACCCCGGGTGGCCCGGGCCCTGGCCGAGCTGGCGCCGCTCGCCGGTGGGGACGACGAGCGGGCCTGGCTGGCGGCCGCCGCCGGCTCGGACGCCGCGGCCTGGGCCGGCGAGCTGGGCCGGGCCGTCGACCGCACCGGCCTGGCGGTCGAGCGCAACGTCCTGCGGTACCGCCCGGTGCCCCGGCTGGTCGTGCGGGCCGGCGCGGACGCCCGGCCGGCCGAGGTGCTGCGGCTCGTGCTCGCCGCCGAGCTGACCGGCACGCCGCTCCGGCTCAGCCTCGACCCGGCGCTGGCCCCGCGCCTCGCGGCGCCCCGGGTCGAGGGCGCGCTCGACGCGGTCGAGTCGGCCGAGCAGTTCGCGGCCCGAGCCCGGGCCGGCGGCGTGCGGGGCCGGGTCCGCCTGGTGGGAGAGGCCGAGGCCCCGGCGCTGACCCGGGCCCTGGCCACGGTCGAGGGGGTGACGGCGCTCGCCGGGCCGGTGCTGGCCACCGGCCGGCGCGAGCTGCTGGGCCTGCTGCGGGAGCAGGCGGTCTCGCAGACGCTGCACCGGTTCGGCCACCTGCCGCCCGAGCACCGCGGCGCCGGCGGGCCGCGCCCGGAATGGCCCGGGGGCGGACGGCGTTCGACCGATCAAGGTTGACGTATCAACCTTCTCCCCGGAAGGACGCCCCATGCAGTTCGGAGTCTTCAGCGTCGGTGACGTGACCACCGACCCCACGACCGGCCGCACGCCGACCGAGCACGAGCGCATCACCGCCATGGTCGAGATCGCCGTCGCGGCCGAGGAGGCCGGGCTCGACGTGTTCGCCACCGGCGAGCACCACAACCCGCCGTTCGTCCCCTCGTCGCCGACGACGCTGCTGGGCTTCGTCGCCGCCCGCACGAGCCGGATCATCCTGTCCACGGCGACGACGCTCGTCACCACCAACGACCCGGTGAGGATCGCCGAGGACTACGCCGTGCTGCAGCACCTCGCGGGCGGCCGGGTCGACCTCATGCTCGGCCGGGGCAACACGCCGGCGGTCTACCCCTGGTTCGGCAAGGACATCCGCGACGGCATCGACCTGGCGATCGAGAACTACGCGCTGCTGCGGCGCCTGTGGGACGAGGAGGTCGTCGACTGGGAGGGCCGGTTCCGCACGCCGCTGCGGGGCTTCGTCGCCACGCCCCGCCCGCTCGACGGCGTGCCGCCGTTCGTCTGGCACGGGTCGATCCGCAGCCCGCAGATCGCCGAGCAGGCCGCCCGCCACGGCGACGGCTTCTTCGCCAACCACATCTTCTGGCCCCGCGACCACTTCGTCCGGCTGGTGGACCTCTACCGGGAGCGCTTCGAGCACCACGGCCACGGGCGGGCCGACCAGGCCGTCGTCGGCCTCGGTGGCCAGGTCTTCGTGCGGCGCCGGTCGCAGGACGCGGTGCGGGAGTTCCGCCCCTACTTCGACCACGCCCCCGTCTACGGGCACGGGCCGCCGCTCGAGGAGTTCATGGCCGAGACGCCGCTCACCGTCGGCAGCCCGCAGCAGGTGATCGACCGGACCCTCACCTTCCGGGAGTCGTTCGGCGACTACCAGCGCCAGCTCTTCCTCGTCGACCACGCCGGGCTCCCGCTACGCACCGTGCTCGAGCAGATCGAGCTGCTGGGCAGCGAGATCGTGCCGGTGCTGCGCCGGGAGCTCGACGCCCTGCGGCCGGCGCACGTGCCCGACGGGCCGACGCACGCCGCACGCGTCGCCGCCGCCCGGGGCACGGGCGGCGGGACGGGGACGGCCAGCGCCGCGTGAGGCGGCGCCGCCCGGTCAGTGCTCGGCGGCGTCGGCCTCGGCCTTGGTCTGGTGGACCGTGCCGGGCTCGTGGTCGGGCGGGCCGTAGATCGTGTAGAGGCGCAGCGGCCCCGAGCCGGTGTTGCGGAAGTTGTGGCGGGTCCCGGCCGGCACGAAGGTCAGGTCGCCCGCGGTGACGGGTCCGGTACGGCCCTCGAGCACGGCCTCGCCCTCGCCCTCCACGAACACCAGGGTCTGGTCGTGCTCCTCGTGGACCTGCTCGCCGATCTCCTCGCCGGGATGGAGCGTCATGAGCACGACCTGGGTGTGCTCGCCCGTGAGGACCTCGCGGCGGAACGCGTCGTTCTTCTTCGCGAGGTCGACGATGTCGATCGTCTCGGCGGTCGTGGCCAGCATGTTGCCTCCTCGGTTGCCGAAGGTCGGCGGCTGAGCGGACCGGTACCCGGCCTGCCGCACGCTGAACCGCGCCCCAGGCTACGGGCGGGGCCGGCCGATCGGTCCGGGCGCCGCCGGGTTGACCGCAGTGAACGAACGATCGTTCAATGACGGCATGGCCCGCACCGCCGGCGTCACGCCCGAGCAGACCCGCGCCCGCCTCCTGCAGGCTGCGGCGGCCGCCTTCCAGCGCCAGGGCTTCGAGGGCACCCGCGTGGCCGACATCGCCCGGGCCGCGGGGGTGAGCAACGGCGCGCTCTACAGCCACTTCGACTCGAAGACCGAGCTGCTCGCCGCCGCCCTGCGCGACCACGGGCCCAACCAGCTGGCCGCGCTGTTCCTCGACGAGCCCGGGCACTCGGTCGTCGACCTGCTGGTCACGATCGGCCAGGGCTTGACCCGGCGCTCGCCGGACAAGGGCTCGCTGGTCATCGAGGCGCTCGTCGCCGCCCGGCGCGACCCCGACGTCGCCCGCACGGTGCACGAGCACGTCGGCGACCGGTGCGCCTGGCTGGCCGACCTCATCCGCACCGGGCAGGAGGAGGGGGCCGTCGACCCCGACATCTCCCCCGAGGCCCTCGCCCGCTACTGCCTGATGCTGCTGTTCGGGTCGGTCCTCCTGCCGGCCGCGGGCCTCGACCCCATCGCCCCCGGTGACTGGGAGCAGCTGATCGAACGCCTCGGCGAGGCCCTCCGTCCCGCCGGGGCCGACCGTGACGGAGGTGCGTCGTGAGGGTGCGCGTCGACCGGGACCGCTGCCAGGGCCACGGCCGCTGCTACAGCCTCGCCCCCGAGCTGTTCG